>CAYPTZ010000163.1:0-7247 GCA_964413395.1 uncultured archaeon
TGAAATAATTGAAACATCTTTATCAGATCTAGATTTTTGAATATTGGACATTGTATCTCCAATTGGTTTAAAATAACCTGGATTTTTATTTAATTCTTTTAATTTTAAAAATATTCCAATTGCTACTATCGATTTTCCTGCGTTTGCCTTTGTTGAAGTAAGCATAATTTTTTTTTTCATTTTAATATCTCCTATAAAAAATCTTGTTTATGTGCAATTGTGATTTTTATGTCAACTGCACTATATCCCGTTTTTGAATCAAATATAAGGCATGGATTAATATCTAATTCAACAATATCATCAAAATCATTTACTAATTGAGATAATCTGAGTAATATTTCAACTACTCCTTCAATATCACTCCGGGGTTCTCCACGAACACCTTGAAGAATTTTATAAATATTTGTTTTTTTAAGTTGGTTTAAAGCATCTTCACGATCATAATAATATGCAAGGGCAAATTCAACATCTTTCACATAATTCGCATATATTCCTCCAGAACCAACCATTATTTGAGGACCCCAAGTAGAATCTCGACTGACACCAAATATTAGTTCATTAATCTTTGGTTTATCTTCTCGAGTTATCATTTCCTGAACCTCTACACCTCTTAAATCTGCACTTGAAGGACCTTTAGCTTTGGCATTAGACATAATTTGAATGAATGCTTCTCTTGCTTTTGGTTCTGATTTTATATTTAAAATAACACCACCACAATCCCATTTATGAATAATTTGAGGAGATACAATTTTCATGACAACAGGATAACCCATTTCAGATGCGATAATCCCCGCATCACGAGCAGTTTGAGCTAATCTAGATTTAGGACTTTTGATTTTGTAAATATCAAATACTTCTGATGTCTCATAACTTAAAAGAACTGTTCTTTTATCTTTTCGCACTTTATCAAATATTTCTTGGATTCTTTTTTTATCTACATCTATTATTGATGAAGTTTTAGCGTCCATTAAGGGTGATTTTTGGATTTTTCCATAAAACTCTAATCCTTTAAGCACTTTCACTGCTTCTTCAGGGAAGGGATATGTTGGAACCCCCCTAGATATTAAAAATTTAGATGCTTCTTTGACACTTACACCACCAATAAATGATGCAACAAGAGTCTTATAAGGATAACTTTCATGAATTTGAGAGATTAGCTTTGCGGCACGTAATGGTTCAGTTTGCGCTTGAGGAGTCAATAAAACAATCCCCCCTGCCACTTCTTCATCAGGACATTGCAATAAAACATTCAAAGCAGCAACATATCTTTCAGGAGGTGCATCTCCAATAATATCAACAGGATTATAAAAATTAGATTCTACAGGTAAGACATTCCTTAATTTATTGATTGTATCCTCACTGAATCGGGCAAAGCCTAAATCTGATGCTTCCATAGCATCAGTTGTTACAATACCAGGCCCACCTGCGTTTGTTATAATAACAAAATTGCTTCCTTGAGGAATTGGAGCAATTAAAAATGTCATACAATAGTTAAACAAATCACTTATTGTATCTGCACGAATTACTCCTGCTTTTTTAAAAGCCAAATCAAATGCAATATCTGAACCTGCTAACGCTCCTGTATGAGATGATGCAGCTTTTGCCCCAGCAGCAGATCTACCAGCTTTTAATATAATTATAGGTTTTAATTTTGTAGCTTTTGATACTACATCAAAAAATTTTTTCCCATCTTTTACAGATTCTATATATGCAGCGATAACTTTAGTTTCATCATCTTGAGCTAAATATTCGATGAAATCTACTTCATCAACATCACATTTATTACCTAAGCTTATAAAGCTTGAAAAACCAATATCGTTATCTACAGCCCAATCTATTAAACCAGTTAACATTGCACCACTTTGACTTAAAAATCCTATTTTTCCGCGTTTAGGGGTAAAGGATGAAAATGAAAAATTCCCATTTGTTGATAATCCTAAACAATTTGGACCTAATATTCTCATTCCATATTTTTTACCTATTTCTACAATATTATTTTCTCTTTCTAACCCATCACCACCTATTTCTTTAAATCCAGCAGTGATAATGACCATAGTTTTTACACCTATTGATCCACATTCTTCAACAATGGGGACACAATATTTACTTGGAATGCATAATACTGCCAAATCAATTTCAGATTTGACTTCAGAGATGGTCTTATAAGCTCTATGTCCCATTATCTGTTCTTCTTTAGGATTAATTGGAAAAACTTTCCCTTTATAGCCAGATTCAGCCATATTTTTTAAGATAGTATTTCCAATTTTTCTTTTTTTATTACTAGCTCCAATGATAGCTACAGATTCAGGGTGAAACATAGGTTCTAATTGTTTAACTGTTTTAGAGGGCATCCATTTAATTCCTCAATTATAAATTTTTATTATCTTGATTAGTATATAAAATTTCTAATCTATTGAAAAATTTAAATTCAAATATAGAATAAGAATTTATAGTATTAATAATTTGAAATTTTTTCAAAAAAAATTCAATTTATTAAAAATGAAAAAGAAATAATTATCTATAGCTTTCTTCATTTGATTTTTTTTAAGTAATGAAAAAAAAAGAAAAAATATAGAAATAAAGGTGTTTTCCGTTAATCAAAAAGATTCTGAACTGCAAAAATATAAGATATTTCAAAATTATCATGTAACTTCATCGATAAATAACAAGGCTAATGTAGATAGAAACAAGGTATTCATTCCCTTTCGACCAGTTTTTGAAATGGAAGTCTTAATTTCTTTATATTTAGTTAATAAAAATTATGAGGATATCAAACCATTAACCTCAAAATTATTAGATATTGAAGATTTAATGGTGGTTTTTGGAATAGAGAAAGGTACAATTTATCATGATATTGTTGATAGATTTTACATATTGTTGAACCGATTGAAACCGTTGAGCTTAAATGAGCGCGATCATCATGATAGACGGAGATATGGAAATGTAAATGCATATTCAAAAAGTCGAATTCCTGCTTTTTTTGCTATAGACAGAATTAAAGTAAAATTTCTCATGCTAAAACGACTACTAGATCAACTGAAAAAAAATGATTATGATCTTACGATTTTTCCAAAATATTATAAGGTTGATGTTCCAACACTTGAAACCATATTATTTAAAGAATATTATGCTCGAACCATGGAATATTTTAATATAGTTACCCCACAGAAAGAATTTGTTGAAAATAAAAGACCTACTTTAAGAGGAATTGATACTTCAAAATTAGAACTTATGTGTGGCTATGTATCGCAAACAGATTTACATTCTGGAATTAATTTTATGATGAGAGGAATCAAAGCCTCTTTATTTGTCAGTGAAGTGATTTTTCGACATTTAGATATTCCTAATCCATTTGAACATCGCGATGGACATATGATTAATGTCGCTGATACAATTTTAGATAATGCATTTATTCCTGAGTTAATACCAGCAATTTCAAATGCTATAGCAAATAAGAATGTAGGTCAGTTAAATGATTTACATCAAGCCTTTAATTTTTTAATGGCGAGGGTGATTAATGGATTAAATAATGCTATTGATATAGCCTCAAACAAACAAATATCTTTAGGAGAAGAACAAATTTTATATTACACAGGAAATGTTCTAAATCTCTAAAATTATATTGTTGGAAGTAGGTCTAACCTAATTTTTTCTTTAATATCGATTTTTGAATCTCCTCGAAATTCAATGATGTAAGTATTCTGATCTGGAATCAATCCTTCCCTTTGACGGCAAATATGTTGGCATGAAACACCCAACAAATATCCCCAAGTAGGATCACTTTGAATCCATCCACCAGCTTTTGGTGAAAAAAATTCACACCATGAATGTGGTTCTAATTGATTTGTTTTTATATTTATTGTCCAACCATGAACAATTTTTGCAGGAATACCTCCTCCTCGAAGTATACAAACTAAAAGATCAGACATTTCGGAGCAATCACCTTTTCTAGTATTCATGGTTTCTAAGGCATCATCTCGTTTGCCATTAATTTCATACTTTATTTTTTGATTAACAAATTCAAAAGCTAAATTGATAAATTCTGAGGCATTTTTTGAATGTTTTTTTAAGGTCAGGATTAAATTTTTAATTATATTATCTTCTAAAGGCCAATATTTGGATGAAGAAAGCATTTTATATCCGATCGAACCTGGTTGTGTAAGCGATCGGTATTTATTCCATTCCCCAAAATTAGGTAAAAACATTGATGAATTTCCTATAGGAGAAATATCAATAAAAAATTCAATTATTTCTGTTGCAGCTGGTTTAATCAAGTCCAATTTCATCTCTATAATATTATTCCCATCTTCATCTGCAGATAAAATACCTATTTCATTTAAATTATTGGTCACATTTTGAAATTTTGTATTAGGAGGAACATAAGAAAATATTTTAACATTTGATACATGATTTGCTCCTCTGTTACATATGATATATTCAAAATGTAGACGATAAATAGGAGCAGAATTACCCCATTCAATTCTAATTGCAGATGATTTTTTTGCATGTGAAGTTAGATATTTAGCAAATTTATCAGGTTTTATACGTTTTTCTAATGTTTTTGGATCTATAGCTATTTCTGCTAAAGCAGAACTAAAAAAAATATTACCTGCATTCTTTAAAAATATAATTTCTGAAAGGTCTTCTTTAGGCCATTCTAATATATTTAATTGACCTATTTTTTGAATAATTGCATTTGGATCAGGTAAAATCTGCAATTCATAGACATATTTTTCATTTTGAAGAATTGGCCGAGAGAATTCAACAAATATAATATTGTTTTTCCTATCAAGCCGTGCAATACCAAGATTTTTATCTTTTTCGAAAATTTTAACAGCATCAATTTTTAATGATGTAGAAAGTGAAAAGCCATTAAAGGGATTTAAACCTTTCCATACTCCCGCAACAAAATGCTTTATCATAATGTCATTGTCATCAATAATTAATTGAATATCATTTAATTTGGGATGGATATTGTCATTCATATTACTTGAGCTCCCTTGAAAATATTGAAGGATATAAAAATTTATTAGTAGTTATTAAATTAATTCTAGATTGTATGGACTTAAATAGTATTAATAAAAAAAAAATTTGTCTAATCGCCCTGATTAGTTCAATATTATTCATTATTTTAACACTAATAGCCATGATATTATACACAGGAGGAAATTATCAAAATATTTATTCCCAAAATTATGATTTTAGGTTAAATTTTTTTAGTGATTTAGGTAGAACTACAAATTTTTTAGGTTCTTCAAACCTTATGTCTTGTATTTTATTCATAATTAGTATATCAAGTGTTGGATTTTCCTTTTCAATGGTTTTATTAATATTACCAAGTTATTTTAAAGAAAATTCTTGGGAAAAAAAAATTACTATAGTAGGTTGTATATTTGGTCTGTTATCGGCATTAGCATATGTTGGAATATCATTAACTCCATGGAATATTTTCCCTGATATGCACATGTTATTTGTCTATTTTGCATTTGTTCTAATTATACCAATGTGTTTATTAAATTCAATTGCTGTCTTCAAAAATGTCCATTTTCCAAATTATTATGCAAAAATATATCTACTATTAGCTTTTCTTCAATCATTATATATAATATTGATGATATTTGGTCCAAAACAATCAACTGAAAATTCTTTATTGATTCAGGTTATTGGACAAAAGATAATTGTATATGCTCAAATAATTAATATTTTCATCCAAAGTTATGGGATTTATAAATTTGAAGAAAAAAAGGAAATTCTTCTTTTAAGTAATTCAAATCTTGCTGAAAATTAAATTTATTGTATAATATCATGAATTGGCAAGAATAATCCACGTTTAGAGGAGATATTCAAAGAATTCTTTGTTTAATAAAAAAAACAATAAAGTTTTTAAAGGGGACAAAGTTTTTTGAATACGAAAACCTTCATGGTTTGATGATCCGTTTAAAATCGAATCAAATAACAAAAAATTATAGTGCTATTAAAATGCTTACAGAAGAAGAAATCGAAAAAATCGAATATAATATGTTAAAATGGGTTCAAAAACAATCAAATTTACCTAATATAGAATGCAATTCATAAAATTTTTCATTAATTTATCAATTTAAAGGGACTTTAAAGAATTTCATAATAATTATCAAGTTGAAAAGGTGATAATAATTTTATTAGCATTAGTCTGCAAAATCGAATTATTTATTGCCATTTTCATTAATTAATTTTAGATATTGGTAAATATATATTAAATACTGTCCCTTCATTTTCAACAGACGTGAAAGTTATACATCCTTCGTGCTTTTGAATTATAGAATAACAAATTGCTAACCCCAAACCTGAACCTTCATCTTTAGTTGAAAAATAAGGTTCAAAAATTCGATTTTGTAAATGAATTGGAATTCCTTTTCCTTGATCCTTTATGTCAATTTTAAGATATTCTCCATCGGATATAGAGAGATTTGAGTTAATTTCATTATGATATTGGCTTACTGAGATTAAAATTTCCCCACCATCTGGCATTGAATGTACGGCATTGATCAAAATATTATTAAGAACACGGCTAATTTGACTAGCATCAATATTAATTTTTGGAAGATTTTCAAGGGAACTTGTGTATTTCCAACTGGTTTTTGATCCTCTTAAAATGAAAATCGTTGATTCCTTTATAATTTCGTCCAAAGAAGTTAAATTTTTTAAAGGATTCCCACCTTTTGAAAAAGTTAATAATTGATTTGTTAATTCACTTGCTCTAATTGTTGCCTTTTCTAAATCTTTTAGATATTCTTGTCCTTCTAAATCAATACTTGAATTAAGTTGAAGTAAATTAATGTTTCCAAGAATAGAAACAAGTATGTTATTATAATCGTGCGCGATTCCACCTGCTAATAAGGCAATTGATTTTAATTTTTGGAGATTTGCCCGTTCATTCTCATTTTTTATTCGTTCAGTAATATCTCGTGCGATAATTTGGATACCATTGAATTTCCCATCTTTAGATACAGAAGTAATATTGAATTCAAATAATGCAATCATACCATTTTTCTTCTTTATCCCTAAATCAACAGTTTTTTTTAAAATTCTTAAAGACTCTAAATCATTCCAGAGTTTCCCAGCAAATTCTACATATGATATATCAATGAAATTCATTGCATCAACACCTATCATTTCTATATCTTCATAACCTAAGGACTCCTTACAGGCAGGATTTACCGTCAGTAAATGTGAAAAAAAAATTGGACATAAATAGACAACATATTTTA
>CAYPTZ010000164.1:0-7190 GCA_964413395.1 uncultured archaeon
ATGCTAACGGTGTTGGTCCAACCTCTGCATTAGAATTAATTGTAATCTCTTGGGAAGCTATAGATGAAGGTGAAAGTGTAATTGATATACAAGTAAATGAATTAGTTGATGAAACCACTGCTGTTATCGGGACTCCAAATGGTATTGCAAATTCCATAATTGTTGGACCTGATTATGATTTAGGTGATGTCAATAATGATGGAAAAGTCGATATTGTGGATGCTTTACTTGTGGCCCAATTTTATGTAGGAGAAGTAGTCAGTATTGAAGAATATCTTGCGGATGTTAATTTGGATGGAAAAATCGATATTGTAGATGCTCTTTTAATTGCACAATTTTATGTAGGAGTAATTCCTGTTTTGCCACCAGATAGTGAACTACAATAAGTTTAATTCTTTTTTTTTTTTTATTTATTTATAAGATTTGTGGAGAAATTTTCTAATAAATCCTTCCGCAAGACTATCTGCGGAGATTTTTTCTAAAATGCTTATATATATTTTACTTTATTGAATAATTATTAGTTAATCAACTCAAAATAATATTACATACGATTAAAATCAATAAAATGAATTTAAAATATGTAATATTATTTATCTCCATCAAAAACAGATAAAATTATAAAAATAGAACTAATCTTTTTCATCTGGTAATTTTTCTTTGCATTCAGGGCAATATTTCTTTTCCCGAAACATGTTTTATTCAACCCGTTTTTTAAGATGCCATATCTTTTGAAAGAGATTTCTTTTTAGTTTTTCTTGACCACATTTTAAACAAGTTGTATCTGACACAATAATTCTTTAAAACAAAATTCTAAAATACATATTATCTAGACTTGTTAAAACCTTGTCAAAGTGAAAACTATCAAACAATGAATAGATGTATACAATTGGGTTAATATAATATTTTTCAAATCAAATCAAATTAAAATTGAATTAAGTGATAAGAATGCTAAAAAATCTCTTCTTTACAATAGTAAATTTAGAATAAAATAGGAAATATAAATTTATTAGCTACATTTTGTTAATATTAATAAAACATTGATAGGATATTCTATTTTGAACATTATATTTTTGATAAAAGAAAAATATTTTTACCATAAAAATTGAGATAAATTGGGATGTGAGATTGAAATAACTACCGAAGACAGTAAAATAAATTTTGAATATAGAATTAAAATTTCAGAATCTACAGATAAGATGATTAAATCATATTTAAAGGACAATTCTGAGAATTATACTCGGCATGATGAATATATCTTCAAAAAGATTCAGATTAGAGTTAAAGGTGTTCCTGATGGTGAAATTTCTGCAATAATTGGATTAAAAAATTGGAATTTTGATTTAAAACCAGAATTACTGGAAGTTTTTGCACTTCCTGAAAAATATAGTGATGTAAATGATCCTAATAGCATTGAATATTTAGAAAAGGAAGAAGATATTGAAGAATTGATTAAAGAATTATCTTCACAGGATATTATTCGATTTCAAAAAGCAAAAGATGCTTTAACACAGATCTCTAAGATTAAAACTCTCCATCCTTTGATGGAATTACTAAAGAAAGGAAACGAATTAGATCGGGAAAATGCTGCTGAAATATTAGGTATAATTGGAGATAAAATGGCAGTAAAATCTCTAATTCGTTCATTAAAGGATGATTCTTTTTATGTGAGAAAATCTGCTGTAGAAGCTTTAGGAAAAATGGGTGATAAACGTGCAATTCCTTCACTTAAAAGAATGCTTAATGATCCTAAACCATCTATTCAAAAAAAAACCAAAATAGCTTTAGAAATGTTGGGTTTTACTAACTATTAATTTTATTCTACCAAGAAAAAAAAAACAAGAGATATCTTTTTTCCATCTATTTTGATATATTAATTATATTTTCAATAATTTTGGAAATTATAATAAAGCTCAATTTTGTTTGAATTATTGTAATAATTTCCTTATATACCACTGAAAATATCAAAAAAATTAAATATTGAATGAAAGGATCATAATGTAAAGATGTCAGTTTCTATAGCTTTGATTTTAGCAAATTTAGATAATTTGGTACTTAACAATTATTGGCGTAAATTTTACACTTACAAAGAAATTGGATGGGATGACATATCAATTAAAGATTATTTATCCAAAAAAGAGTACATAATGCAGATCGCTAGTTTTAATACTCCTACTGTCTCTTTTTCTGCTAGCTCACGCCGAAATCGCTTTTATGAAGTATATAACGAGCTAAAAATGCTTGAATCTGATGTTCCATGGGAAGAAAGTGTTGTAGAAATTCTCAATTCATTAGCAAATTCTTATAGCGTATATATTATTACCGCTAGAAAAACAGATTTACAGGAAAAAACTCTTGAAGTTATGAAAAAGCTAGGATTTAATGTTGAAGCAATTAATTTCATATTTTTACCCTCAAATACTAATTTAGCCATTTTTCGTCAAAAAAGTATTAAAAAAATTAAAGAAAAATATGAATATGGTGTGGGGATCATAATAAATCCTAACGATGCCATGGTTTTTGAACGTTATGATTACCCTGTCTATGGATTTACTTCATTAAAAGAAAATATCGATTTTAAAGACAAAACTCACGCAGCTCTAAATCGTTGGCAGTCTTTATTTCCATTATTGTCTTCCTACCATAATCAAATTCGATCTCACGTTGAAAGTCAGAAAGATATTTCTACTCTTAAACAAATTGATCCTGAAGAACAAAAAAAACCTCCAGAATCTGCTTTGGAAAAAGTAATTTATCACCAACTTTTTCTTGGATCTGATAATATTATGGGTAAATCTGAAAGTAAATCAGTAGAAATACAAGGATTACGTGAATTGTTGAAATGTTTTATGAATGATATTACATCTAAAATAAAATTAATTCTGTCAAAAAGATTGAATTTATTCTTTCATTTCTTTACTCAGCGCTATAACATAGATTTTCAAGAAATTCAATCTGGGCTCGAAGCTTCTATATCTGGATTACATCAAGAAGTAGGGGAAGGATATATGATGGCTTTTATTGTATTGACAAAGTTTATTGAAAAATTGCGCGAACATGCATTTGATCATGAAGGAAAAAATTATTTAGACCAAACTTTTAGGAAATTGATTGGAAAACCATTACCTCGACCTTATCATGAGCGCATAAAAACATTTGTTGCAGCTGAAGATGAAGAAATAATGATTTTATATAATTTATCTTTTATGGCGTGGCTAAATAAAACATATATTGAAGATAGAATAAAAACAAATGTAAATGAAGTTTTAGTAAATCAAGCAAATTTAGTATTAACTAAGTTATTTCTGTAATATTAGTTATTTTTTTCTTCGAATTTTTTTAATAGAAAAAGAATCTGCAGTCAAATGAAGGTTTTTGAATTCAATTTCAAATTCATTTTGATCTTTTGATAATAGTGTTAAGGATAATGTTTCACAATGAATCGGATTAGATAGTATTTTTTCAATATCTTGTGTTTGAATTAATTCATTTCCTGTTATATGATCATAATATGTCTCCTTTGCTAAAGTTGATTTCAATAAAGGATGGTCTACTTTCTTGAGAAATTTTATGTATGTTTCAACATCTTTTGCTTCATTTTCTGTAGCAATATAGTTTAGCATAGGATTAGAATTGAGATTTTTTAATTTAGTTAATAAAGTTTTATTCATCCATCCAATTTTGCCAAAAAGTTCACAATTTTCTTTGAAACATTGTGAATATATTTGCACTAGACTAAATGATTGAAAATTTGAATGTTGGTGTCCATCACACTTTTCTTCAATTAGATCCTGATATGAAATGTTACTAAAAACCTTATTTGAAAAATCTTGAGATATTAATCCAAATCCTAAATTATCAGGAATTGGAAACAATAAGATTTCTGAATTTGGGCTTGAAGGTATAGGGTTATTGATACTTGCTAATTCTATTTTACTTATTAATCCAAAAGAGTTTTCATGGAATATGAAATTCAAATTTGCAAATTCTGCTTTTTCAGAATTTATTAATTTTCCAAGAGTTTTTTTTTCAATTTTATACTTTTTCTTCAATTTCTTTGAAAAATATTCATCATTAAAATCATTATAGTTAAGATATCCTGCTGGATCTGAATTATTATTTGTTAATATTAATAAGAAAAAGGGCGATATTTTACTATCAAATGAAAAGGAATAAAAACCATCAAGATCTTTCCAATTTTTTTGTATGGAATTATGAAGTGAATAATTTCGTTCTCTTTTATTTTTAAGTATATTTTCAATTTCATTTCTATTTGGAATTTCTTTCTGTGAATTTATATCAACATTTATATGAATTTTATCAATCTCTGAAAATTTTAATTTTAATTGACTTATTAAATAAGAAAAAACATCATCAAAAAGATTGCTAGGATTTTTAAGATTTATTAAATCTCGACTGACTATCAAGGAAGGGAAATAATTATTAGAATTATATTCAATCCCACGAATTTCATTTAGAATTTCAATAACATGTCTATGAATCCACCCTTCTTGAAAAATTGAAAGAATTTCTGATTGAATCTCAATATGAATTCCAATATCCCAAATAAAACCATATTTTGGAATATTTGAGACAATATCGGTAAAATTATTGGTGAAAATGTCAGGTTTTTTAATAACTAATTTATCTTGCTTTAAGTTCAAGTTTGATTTAATCTCTATTAAGTCAAAACTTGAGAAAGAACTTAAAAATGGAGAATTTTCAATATTTTGAGTTGAATTTTTAAAGTTTTTTTTTGGTTTCAAAAAATTTTTTGTACTTTTTTGGCCACCAAGAGAAATCCAAATTTTATTTGGTAAAATTTTTTCTGCTGAATATTGCGATCCAATTTCAAGTGAATCCATAGTTCTTAAATTTCAAAATGAATGATATCATATTATGTTTCGGAAATCCACCAGCCAAGGTTTTGGTGTTGGCCACAGGCTCGATATCATTCATTCTATTTACCGAACTATCGGTGATTTAAAAATGCTTCGCCACATTGGACTAAGAGATGTCATTTCTTCTCTAGTTTTACCGCTGACCCCGTCTAATGCTGCAACCTATTATGATTTTTTTAGATGGTATCTTCAAGATATTCAAAGATGTGCTGAATTTAACATGAATCTTCATGTTGTAATTGGAATTCCTCCTGCTGAAAATATTAACCCTAAAGTCTTAGATGAAGCAATGTTGTTTCTTGAAAAATTTTGTAGAGAAAAAAAAATTATTGGAATTGGAGAAATTGGAATGGGAAATGGATCAAAAGAGGAATATACCACTATGAAAAGACAATTAGCTTTAGCAGATAAATACAATCTGCCTGTTATCATTAAAGCACCCCAAAAAGATAAGGTTGCAATGACATCTATTATATTAAAAGAGCTAAAGAAATTAAAAATCGATAGAGCTATTATAGATAATTGTGATGAAGAGAATTTGCAACTAATTTCTAGAAGTCATAACCTAAATATTAAGGCAGGTATAACTGTTGGTCAACATAATGTATCCCCTGAACAAGCACTTAGTGCATATAAACATTATTCATACACAGATCAAATCGTATTTGATTCTGGATTGGGATTAGAATCTAAATCATTATTTGGAGTAACTAATACATTTGAATTATTTGAGGAAGAAATAAATGAAGTTGCTTTGAAGAAAATGTTTTATACAAATTATATTGATGTTTTTCCAACAATTACTTCAACAATTAGAACAACAGTTTAATTTTTTTTTTTATATATTAACAATAGATAAACTTGCTGATAAAGTCGCTAAAATTGATTTGGATTTATTTAAACCTCCACCAATTATGATCATATCATCTTTCTGGATCGAATTTAATTTGAATTTGTCAATATCGATAGTATATTCTAATTTATTTTCTTTTCCTGGAAAAACAAGACATTTTCCATTGAATATTAAACAAGTAGCTCCAGAGCCTCCAATTTTGATTGCTTCATCTCTTTGTTTAATTCCAATTTCTAATTTTTTATTTAAATTTAAATGATTTATTAAAGTGAATGATGCATATTCACCAACAACATATTGATTGTTTAAATTATCAATGAAATGAGGAAATTTTATAAGATCGATTAGAAATTTATAAATTGTATTTCCTTTTTTAGTTAAAATATGTCCTCTTTGTTTTTGATTTTCTACAACAATTATATTCATTTCTTTAAGTTTATTTAATAAGGTTTTAATTGAACCTTCCCCAATTCCTACTTCATTCATTATACGATATCTTCCAATTCCTTGATTTTCCCTCCCTATTAACATTATTGTATATACAATATGAGGTGTTTTATAACTAGGAGAAATTGTCTTGGTTTCAAAAAGCATCTTTACCAAATTTAAAAATTCTTTACTCATTATTCTACAATTATTATAAATATTAATTTTATTTAAACAATAAAACAATATTATTATATATTGAATACCAATTGTCAATAATAGAAAGAGGATAATAATGTCATTTGATCAAGATCAAGAAATTGCATCATATATCGTGAGGTATATACTCGATCATCAACGAATAAGCACAGGGTTGCTCAAAAATAAGTTTAATGTTGATGATCTTGAATTAAGGAAGACCCTTATTCGACTTTATTTTCGAGGACAAATTTTTGGCCCCATTACAACTATTGATTCAGGGACTACTTTTATCATTTTTACACATCCAGATCCTGATAATGTGGAAATTCCCTCAATTGAATCACTAATTGATTGGGATATCTCAAAGTTTGATCTTGAAACCTTAAAACAAGAAGCTATCAATTCATTACCTTTAATTCATGATTTTGATGAAGCTGAAACAGAAACTGTATATTCAAGAAGTAAAGAAAAAGATCAAAAGGATTTAATCTCGGTTGAGATGGTATTAGATATTATATGTGAAAAAGTGTCGGTGTCAATAAATATCATTAATAGTTCTGATTTACCAATAATCAACACTCGTTTACGATTAAATTATGGTGAAAAACTTAAAGTAGTTGGTGTCAAGCCCGATTATAAATTAACGATTGAGGATTCTTATTCATGGGTTGAAATTGGGGAAATCGGACCAAATCAAGTAAAAAAAATTATTATTTTAATATCTCAACAAATTTTTGGAGGCTTTTTGGAGATTGATGGAATTTTACAATATAAGAATGTTGAAGAATATAATCGATTTATTCGTTTATAAG
>CAYPTZ010000165.1:0-7184 GCA_964413395.1 uncultured archaeon
TTGAATAAGATGAATATTTTTTCCTTGTAGTATATAATCATAAAAAATTCTGCGATTTTTGCTCGTGTACTTTAAAATTTTTTCAAAATTAAGGCGTGCAAAAAGATATATGAAAATCAATAGAAAAACAAACATCATCAAATCGGATCTTGGATCTAATTCGCTAGAAGGGACAAAGAAATGTAAAACATATGCGATTGGATTTTCTTCTATATAGTAATCAATATTATTTCCATTTATACCAACTAAAAATCCAAGAAAACAGATAATCAAACATAACAATGATTTTCCTAACATGCAAGGTATAATAGTTTTCTTAAAATTATATTCCATCATTCCTAATGGAATTAATAATATATCATCAGGCAGAGGAGTTAATGCAAAGAGAAATATAGCCCAAGGTACAGTATGTGGATTTCTTTCAAATGAATTTTTCAACTGATGAAATTTTTCTCCAAATTCAGAATTTCGGACTGATTTTGATTTAGTTAAAAGCCTTCCAATATAATAACTAGCAATTTCTCCCAAGGTTGAACCAAAACCACTAATAATTGCAATCCAAAACCATAGAGTATAATTTAAGATTGATAAATTATAAATAACCAAGGCATAGGGAATCACAATTAAAATTGTACTATTCCCACATAAAGTAATTAAAAAAGCGATTAATAGCGCATTTGTTGAATTAGATGCAATACTATGCCAATATTTGGAGAAATTATATAATTCATCATATATGGGCATACCCGGTCTAATTATTATGATCATAAATAAAATGATAATTAATGGAATAAAAATAATTAATTCTAGATTTCTAATCCGAATTTTTCCGAAATATCTATCAACCACATATTTCAATTATCATTTTAATAACAAAAAACTTATGTGAAATCTCCCAAAAGATGCAGATTTAAATAAAGTATATATTAAGCTAAAATCTTCATGATTTTTGTAAATGGATAGATAAAATCTTTAAAGAAATCACATCTTCCATCCCAAACCATCAAATCATATATTGAAAATTGACATTCGAATTCATTAGCTATAAGAAAGAGCTGTTTTTTTATTTTTTTTTCATTTATTTTAACATGCTTATGAACTAATATTACATAAATTACAGGAATTTTTACACCCATTCTAAGGAACAACTTACTTTTTTCCATCTCAAATGCACTAATATTCTGCCCATTGGATGAAAATTCAGCAAATTGTAGAACTGCAGATAAATGACTTGCAGTTAATATTGATCTTTCATCAATATTTGCAAGCTTAGCGTTAGTGAAATCAAAATTGAAGAGTATTTTCCCACCATCATCAAGAATAAAAAAGTTTTCCACTGGAGCTAAATTATTCATATTTAATTACAAATATGTAGTTGAAACTTATAAAAGTTAATTGCTCTAATCATCATCAATAAAAAAGATTCAAATGGAGTGAATAATAAGTATTTTTGAAGGAAAAGTAAATGAAATTGATATTACCGATAGCAGGTGTTGGACAAAGACTCCGGCCATTTTCTTTTAGTAAACCTAAAGCATTTATCCAAATTGCAGGCTTAAAAGGAGTAGAACATATTCTTATTAAAATTGGGAAAGATCTTCCTAAAAATTCCCCATTATGTTTAATAACCGGATATAAAAGTCGACAAATTATTAAATTTATCCAAGACCATTATGGAGAAATATTTCAAGTGGGAAAGCAAGAACAGATTCCTGCAGGCTATCAAGGAGATATTCCCTTTTTTGGGGGTTTAGGTCAAGCAATTTTAATTTCAAAAGAATGGTATAATAATACTGAAGACAAAACTAATTCCAAAGAATTTGAAAAAAATAGCTGTTTGATATTTCTTTCGGATATGATTCCAATTAATGATTATTCAGATATTTTAAATTCCTTAAAAAATCCAAATATTGATGGAGTAATTGGAACAATGCTAGTTCCAGATGATAAAACTCATTTTTATGGCATAGTGGAAACAAATAAAGAACAAATTATCACATCCTTAATTGAAAAACCAGAAAAAACAATTTTTAATGAAGCAATAGCTGGAATTTACGCCTTCAAACCAAAGACTATGATTCGATTATATAAGATTCTTGAATCTAATTATCAAATCCACATAAAAATACATAAAAATTCCTCGAAGAATATAGAATTTCAATTTACTCCAAGTCTACAGCAATTAATAGATGAGGGATTTAAATTAAAAAGTAATATATTTAGGGAAGGAATTTTGGATTTTGGGAGACCTGAAGCTTTGATCTTAGCTAACAAAAAATTACTTCAATCATATAACTCAAAATATCAAATTGAAGAAGAAAATTTAATTCAAAGTAAAATTAAAAATCCATGTAATTTTGGAAAAAATACAAAAATTATTAGATCTGTTATTGGTCCATATGTAAGTATTGGAAAAAATTGTGTATTAGAAGACTGCAATCTTGAAAATGTAATCATTGGTGATAATTGTATTTTAAAGAAAATCATCACATCACATTCAATAATTGGTGATAATGTGAAAATTGATTCTATTATAAAAAAAAATATTACACTTGGAGATAATTCTACACTTTTGGAACTTTAAATTTAAAAAAAAAACAAAATTTATTACATCCCTGAACAGAATTAAAATCAATAAATGTCAAATTCACCCTATATTATTGGTTTTGATCAAGCCCATAAAGAACGAGGAAAAATTTCAAGTTCTCTTTCAAAACTTGCAGATCTACTTAACCAAAGTGGATTTCAGTGTGTAAATTATGCTGAATATCCAATAACCTTGAAAAATTTACAGCCTTTAGATATTCTTTTTATTCCTTGTCCTGATAATTCTCGTTTTAGTCGACAAGAAATTGAATCCATTTCCAAATGGGTTAAAAAGGGAGGATCAATATTGATGCTTAGCCATGCAGGAGGGGATAAAGGAAGAAGATCAAATTTAAGTGAACTAGCTGAAGTATTTGGAATGATCTTTGAAAATAATCAGGTTTTGGATAAGACAAGTAATTTAGGTGTAGAAAACCTTCCGACAATCAACTATTTTGGATTTCCGCATCCCATAACAGAAAACATCACAGATGTGTGTTATCGAGCAGGTTGCAGTCTTACTACTACTAGTCCAACAGTCACACCAGTTATTTCATCAGGAGAAAGAGCTGAACCATTTGAAAGCCCATGTTTATTAGCATGTGAAATAGGAGAAGGAAGAATTGTAGGATTGGGTAGTTATGAGATGTTTCGAGATAAAATATCAGGAGGAATCAAATATGGTAGTCATAAACAATTAGCCTTAAATATTTTTTCTTGGCTTAAGACATCTAAACGTTTAGAAAATGTTCAATTGGTATCAAACAAGACATCTCAGCAAATTTCAACAACTCAAAATTCAGAAATCGGGCAAATTGAGAAGTCTTTAGATTCTATAACACCGAATAAAACTTATGAATCCTTAGTTAAAATAAAAACAGATGAAGAACTTATTAAAGCATTTGAAGATGCTTTAACTGAAATAATTTCATTTAAAGAACGAATGTTATCAGAATTTGAAATTATACAAAATAACATGACTAAATTAATGAAAACAGTCATTGCAAGAAAAGAAGATTTAGTTTATCTTCAAAATAACGAAAAAATTGTTCAAGATTCTCAAATTTCTATTAATATAGAAAGTAATGGAGCAGATAATCAAGAAAATCCATTAAATTCCATATTAAATTCACTAACAAATATTCCTGCTGAAGAAGTTAAGTCAAAAGAAAAAGAATCACCACATTCACAATTAACCCCTCCTCCCTCTCAAAATATGGATGATGTTCAAAAAAATCATCCCATAAATGATAAATCGCCAATACATACCAGTTCAATCTCTTCAAATAAAATAAAGAAGGGTAAAATAGAAAATAAGGAAAAAATTTCTTCAAAATCAAAAGAAGAATTGAAAGCGGAATTAGATAGTTTAGAAAATAAATTGAACAGTATTAGGAATCTTAATTCTTTTATTGAAAAGAAAATGACTTCTGGAAAAATAACCAAAGAAAAATATGATAAACAACGAAAAAAACTTGATAGTGATTTAAAAAAAACCAAATATCAGATGGATGAAATCAAAAATCTGTTATCTAAATTTTAGAGATTTTTTTTTTTTTTTATTCTTTAAATCCTATTCTTGAAGCAGTTACTCCTCTCTCTTTGAATTCTTCATCAAGAAAAATAATTGCCCAATGATTATTATGAGGATATACTAAAGGATAAGGCCATTTATCAGCTTCTTGCTTAAATTTCTTGCAAAAATCATCAGATAATGTAATCGCAAGAACTTTTTTACAATAATCACATCGAAATCGAACAACTTGGTTAGTCATATTTCTTCTATATACAAAATTATTTTTCAATCCTTTAAACGTTTTTTGAAGAATTTGTTTATGTTCTTTTTTTTTACTAATATTTATACTTAAAGAGTAATAAATTTAAATAATATATGAGTAAAATCTTCATCGAAATTTCAAATCAGGCAATATTCATTGATGAGAAACCAGTTTTTATTATGGCTCATGATTTCAATTATTATTCGTTAGATGAAAAATTATGGGAGATGGAGTTAAATAAATTAAAATCAGCGGGATTTAATACCATATCACTGATAATTCCATGGAAATGGCATGAAATTGAAGAAAATGTTTATGATTTTTTGAGTCCATTAAAAAATATCACCGATATTTTTCAAATCTGTAAAAAATTATCATTATTCATATTAATTCGGCCAGTACAAAGAACTAATATTACTTTAGATAAAAATTTCTTACCTTCTTGGTTAATTGAAAATTATTCTGAGATTATTGACTTTGATTCAAATGGAAATCAAATATTTCAATCAACAAATAAAATTCCTTTTATTGCCTTTTTACATCCCCAATATTTTGAAAAGCTTAAAAATTGGTATTTTAACTTGATAAAAATTATAAAAGACTTTCAATATCCCAATGGAAATATTATCATGTTCCAGATTGGTGATGAAATTGGAAATGATTTTCAAGATCAATATTTTACTTTCGGATATCTCCCAATATATTTAGAATATTATAGTAATTGGTTAAGGCAAAAATATGTATTAATAATTGCCCTAAATGATCTCTATCAAACAAATTATTCCAATTTTGATCAAATTAAACCACCACTCCCCCCATTTAACAAAAAATCAGAGGATAAGGAACGAAATTTCGATCAAAAAGCTATTTTAAAATACTTTGATTGGCTAGAATTTAAAGAATGGCTAATATGTGAATTTCTAGATAGAATTATAAACTATATTCGAGAATATACAATATATATCCCTCTTTTCCTAAATATTAATTCAAATAAATCCCCAATGTATACTAAGAAAATCCTTAGATATAAATCTTTAAAGTATGAAGGAAATAATATTTTAATTGGGTTTAACTTTGCTTCGAATATTTTTTATTCTAAAATGGATCTTAATTGTGAATCTTCATGGTATATAGAATGGCTGAAAACTCATCGGAATAATCTTCCATTTTTATCACAATTTCAAGAATATGATAAAAATTTAGTATATTCTCCTATAAATACTTATAATCTTATTCGATTATCATTAATTCATGGAATAAAGGCTATATCCTATACTGATATTTCATATTTGGAAAAAAAAAGGGGGGAAATAGTAAATCTAAGAAATAATGAATTGAATAAAATTAATCAAGTAGTTCAGATTAATCACAATCTCCTTATAAATCTTAAAAAAACATATGATCAATTAACTATCGCTTTTTATCATCCATATTCGCGTTTAAATTCTTTCAATGATAAAATATCATCTAAAAATTTTTCTTTTAATATCAATTATAATAAATCTAAAGAGAATTTTGATAATATTTTCCATTTAATATCCAAATCAAACGTAAATTATGATATTATTGACCTGGAGGATACCGAAGAGAAAGAAATCAGCAGAAAACCCTTCATTGTAATATATTTTTTAGGTTGGATGGATCATAAAACAATGGTCTTATTGCATAATTATATTAAGGAAGGAGGCACACTCATCTCTTTTGGAGACATTCCGACACTAAATGAGAATTTAGAAGAAGATCTTACACTATATACAATATATTCAGCTCAAACTACTGAAGAAGAGAATGTAAAGGAATGTTATTGGATTGGACATAGTTCAGAAAAATTAATTACAAAGATCAACCAATTATTTTCATATAAGTTAGATTTTATCAATAAAGCTCAAATTTTATGCCATGATGGAAATTATGGTAAAATTTATTCATTTCGTCGAAATTTCCAAAAAGGTGCGATAATCCATTCAGGGATAATGTTTTCTTCTGAATTTTCATCCATTTATTTATTAATTGGTCTATTTGAAGAAATTAATTTTCCATTACCCCACATTTTTACATCAAAAGAATGTATCGCTAATCAAAGTATCTCTGATCAAGAAGAGAGATTGTTATGTATTGGCAATTTATCTCAAGCTGCCATTGAAAATATATCCTTCAATTTCTATAATCCAAATGCACTTAAATATCCCAAAAATGTTGAAATTGATGAGATAAATTTAGAACATAATTTAATACACTTGTGGCATGTTAATAAAAGTATTACTAATACTATTTTAGTTGAGCTTTGCACCGCAGAAATTTTTAATATCAATAAGGAAAATGATTATGTGTTTGTCAATGCTCGTTTCCCGAAATTTCAAAAATCTTCCAGTTTATTTGCTGGTACTCTAATTCTTCATATTGAAAATGAGAATCAAAAATTTAATGTTTTAGAAGGAAATCCATCTTTTCTTTATATTTGGCATAATGATGAAAAATTTAAAGAATGTGTGATTAAATTTAATGACACCTTTGAAATAGAGTTAGTAATTAATAATCTTGAATTTCATTTCAAAATTCAAGCTGATATCATTTCTCAAAATACACTATAGGTAAAAAATATGGTTCAAGATGATATATATTCAGATCACAAATTAACTGAAAAACTTCTTCATGTATCTAATGAAGAAATGAAAATATTTCATGAAAAAAGAATGAAGAAATATCGAAATTTTTATATTATTGCAGCTATCTTGGCTATTTTCTCAACGATATTTTATTTTATTTTTTCAAAATATAAATGGTTTGCGATCAGCTTAGCGATAATAGGTATCTTTATCA
>CAYPTZ010000166.1:0-7180 GCA_964413395.1 uncultured archaeon
TATAAATTTTCAAATATTTTTTGAGCAAGCACTTCTTTATATGTATCTCGACTGTATTTGTACACTATTCCTTGCTCTAATTGATAAGTTAGCTGAAGCTGTGAATTGTCTTTAAATTTTTCAGATAAATCTTTAAGATTTTCTAATAATATATTAGTTTCCTTTTTTTTTTCTTGGATAATCATCATCCATATTAGAAAATGAAAATTTCTTAATCTTTGATTAAATTCATTTGTATTTTCAAATAATTTTAACGCTTTCCGGAATTGAATGATGCTATCACTAAAATTTCCTTTTTCCGCTAAAATTTCACCATATATACTAAAACTTAATGGAGCAGCTAAAGAATCCTTCATGGCTTCAGAGATTAAGAATACTTTTTGAATATTTTTGTACGCCTTTTCAATATTTCCTAGTGTACAATATATTTGCGCCATAGTACAAAGAGAATACGCAATTTCTAAACTATTTCCTCGTATTTTTCTTAATTTGTAAGATTTTTTTTGATTCTTTAAAGCTAAGACTAATTCTCCTGCCCTATAATAATGAATTGACATAATTGTATATGCAAAATCTTCAGCATGAATATTTTTAAACAGTTTTGATATTTTCAGACCTTCGTTAATAGCTTCGATAATTCCCTTATGATTTCCCATCTGATATATTGCCATAGCTTTATGGAGGTTAGCCCATGCAAATACCATATTGGGTTTAAATTTACAAGAAATATCTATTGATTTATTAAATTGATCCAGACCTTCTTCAAATTTGTTTATCAAAGTATATACAAGCCCAATATTATATAACGATTCAGACATTCCCAATAGATTATCTAATTTGTTAAAAATCACAAAACTTTTATTATGAATTCTCAGAGATTCTTGATATTGATATGATTTTTGATAGATTACTGCAATTCTTAAAAAAAATTTTGCTTTTAACAACAGGTAATTGTTGTCATTTTTCCTTTCGATTTCCTTCAATATAATATTTCCTAAACGTATTATGATGAAGGCTTTAGTGATCTTATTAAGAGCTCCCAGTGAGCGCAGTATTTCAATAATAGAGCAAAATTCATAGTATAGATTTTTGTGTTTTTTGCTTTTCAATAATAATTCGTTAGAAATTTCCATAGCCTTATGATATTTTGAAATAGTATTGTATAGTTTTATTTTTAAAATCTTAATTTCCATTTCTTCAATGTGAGAATTTTCTTTTTTATTTTCCCATTCTTTGATTATTTCTGATGCTTCCTTAATACTTCCAAAATTAATGAATTCCTCTATTTGGATTGTTTTTTCAGCAATATTCATTGTGTTGTATCTCCAGAAAATAATCTAATACATATTAATAGAAATAAAAAAAATATTTATGTGATTATTATTAAAAGAATTTGCATTTTTTTCAAGTAATATTATAAGAATTTACTTTTTTGCATTAAAAATTTGAAGAGAACGCTTTTTCTTCATAATTGATTATAGAAAAAGTAGGTTCAAATGAAAATTATTTTTTTATAAAAAAATGGAATATGTTATACGAAAATAAGAACAACATAATCTGCTGTATTATTTATTGACAATTATAGTACCCAGAGAATATAAATCCAAAAAAAAAGTAATCTTATCTGGATATTATTATTTTACGCAGTACATCAATTTTATCCATAAAAAAATCATAATTAGTTAAAATTTTATATAATTTTTACCATTAACAATATTTTTAATTGTTTTTTAAATAATTTGTCAGATTATATTTTTGAAATAAAATACTTAGTTTTCTTATATACAAATCAATGTTTCCTATGCTAATTAAATAAATGACCATAGAAAGAACAAATATAAAATTCAAAATAAAAAAAAAAGGAATTATGAAATGAGATTTGGATAATATCTTGAAATTTTAATTACAAATAAATTATTTCATTCCTTCTTGTATCTAAAGATCAATCTTTTTTCCCACAAAAATTATTCTCTAGTGAAAGAACCACCTGATAATTTTTTAATTTTAAACGATTTTTAAGACATTTATTAAGATAAGCAAAATCGAAGTTAGATTTTTGCTTTTCAATTACCTTTTTTTCTTTTTTAACCAACAAAATGAAATTTTCAATATTTACACTTTTTTCTTGTAAATAATTTAAAACAATTTTAAAAAATTTTAGAAAAATGTGATAAAACTTACTTGAAATACGAGGTGAAATCCCAGAAATAACTCTCTCTGCTCTTGTATAATTATCTTGAATTAATAATACTTCTATTAATCCAATTACAGCGGATTCCCATAATTCTATTTTAATTAAAATTATTTTTAAATAAATTGCCTTCAGAGTATTCCAATCTTTTTTATTGAAGGATGAATTAACTGAATTCCAAATATCTTTAATGTCAATTTTAAAACCATCAGAAAAATTGAAATCACAATTGGAACACAAAAAATGTTCTGTAGATATTTGAACTGAATGTTCCAATAAAGATAGATTGCTAAGATTACCTAAATCTAGTTTATTAAGATTTAATTTAGTGAGAATTTTAGGTAATTTTTGTATAGGATTATTCGATAAATCTAAAATTTCAATTTTTTTAAATATTGGATATTTGCAGGAATTAGACTTAGATTATTATTTGATAAATTTAATTCATGTAAATTTTTACACTTATTAATATTTACTGGATATAATAGAAATGAATTATAAGAAAGATTTAAATATTGTAAACTTGATAAATTAGAAATATTTTTTGAAATGGATGAAATTTTATTATGAGAAAGATCTAATATATATAATAATTCTTTTTCAAAAATATATTCAGGAATTTCTTCAATTTCATTATATGAAATAGTTAATTCTTTTAAATTTGAAAGTTTGTTAATAATTAATGAGTTTTTCTTTATCGAATTTTTAGTTATGCAATAATTAGATATGTATTCTTCCATTGTTTCTTGATAATCATTGCTTATTAATTTTTTAAATTGAGTATCTTCTCGATAATCATCAAATACATTATCATTTTCCGCATATTCTTTAAAATGAACACCATAATTAATTGAATTAGATAAATATGATAAAAATTGTAATTTATTTCTTTTATGTGCATAAATTTGTGATAAAAGATAATGTATTTCTCCATTATTTGGTTGCATTTTGATTGCTTTTTTGTATGCATCTATTGCTTTAGTGTATTCAGATTGTTTTTGATATAATCGAGCTAACATCATAAAAGCTATAGCCGAACTTGGTTTAAGCTCAAGAGCTCTGTTTATAAATTGTTGAGCTTTTATCAAATTTTTTTTTATCATATGATTTTGTGCAAGTATTAAATAATCTTCTGGATTTTCTTTAGGTTTTTTCCAAATTCCAATATGGGGTTTTAATTGTTCTATTTCGTCACATTTTTCCAACATGCGGTTATTAAAATACAAATGCCATAAAGCATCATAAGCATAATCATCATTGGGTTCAATTTCAATTGCCTTTCGATATAATTGCTCTGCTTTTTTAATATTTTTCTTTTGTGAAAAAATAAGACCCAATGATACATATGCCCTATAATAATCTGGATGATCCTTTATAATGTGATTAAATATTTCTTGAGCTTCTTTTATTTTTTTTCTTTCTATATAATATTGCCCTAGATTAAATGTAATAGATGGATTATTAGGCGCTATTTTAATAATTTTTTTAAAAATTTCATCTACTTCAGCATATTTTCGGCGAATATTTAAAAATTGAGCTAAATTAAAATAAGCCTGTATATTATCTGGAGTATTCTTAACTTCCTTCTTTAAAATTTTCTCAGTTTCTGGATAAATTCCATTGTCATCACATAAATTTCTCAATCGCCAATATTCTGGAGAACCATATTTGTTATTTCTTGTATTTACAGAAATTGCAGTACTTAAAATTTTATTTGCCTCAGAAAATCTACCCTCAAATTGTAAAATATTATATTTATAGTAATAAGCTTCAGCTTTATCGGGGAAATTTTCTATTAATTTATCTACTATCTCTTCTGCATCAATATATTTTCGTTGTTTTTTATAAATTCTCGCTAGATGGATATTATAAGAATAATTTTCCGGATCCAATACTAGTGCAATCTTAAATTTATTCTCCGCTTCAATATATTCTCCTTCTTTTTCATATTCTAATCCCTTCTGAATTGTAGTATCTGTCTTTTCTTGTTCCATTACATATAAAATTTTAATATATATTTAAATTTTTTTACCTAATACTTCTCAGAAATTTTTGAAATGAATAATTTTGTTAAAGAATTTTGCTAAATATAAATTATGAACAATCCTAATTGAAATTAGATAAAATAGAAAGTTTATTATTTTCAAATTTATAATATTAGAAATCTTATTGCTAGCAAATAATTAACTAAAATGACCTAATTTTTTGGAGAAATATCTGCATAATATATAGTGCGCTAAGAAGTACTATGTAATACTTATGTTGATTAATAGAATATAGTAATACACAAATATTACTACAGTTAGGACATAATTGGTGTTATATTTCGTAATTGTCATAAATATAATGTAATATCTAGATCTTATTAAATTACGCAGAACATCAGTTCTGCGATCATTCATATGTCTTTGAATAACATGGAGATGATAAATGAGAATCTTTTGAAAAATTTCATGTTTTTATCCAAAAATTTTTACAAAAAATAAAATATTTTATATGAAACTCAAAGTTACTTTGTTTAAGTTTATCATAAATCATTATCTTTCGAGTTAATTAGATCATAGATATTCTTGTAGAATAATTTTTTATTTTTGGATTAGAGATTGTCCAATATTTAGAGTTAAGTTTGACAAATTTTAAAGAATCAAATCTATTTTGAAATAAATCAAAAAAGTTATTTTATAAAAGCCCAAATCTCTCTAAATTTTTAAAATATCCAATTGAGTGGGTTAATTTTTCAATAGAGTTAAAAAAATCAATTTCAATTTTTTTAAGAGCTATTTATAATCGGATATAGAGATATTTCTCTAAGGCATTTTTTATCAATTCATTATATGTATGCTCTATAAAATATACTAACCGGCGTCCACTCTTATTACTAACTACAATTTTTAATTTCTCTAATTTTTTAAGAGTATATACAGAAGTTGCTTTGGGAATACCTAAGGTTTCGGATAATTCAATGCTATCTAATCCATCAATGGAATTAAACAAAATCTTAACAATTTCCCTCATTGAATCTTTAAGAATAACAAATCCAATTAAGATACATTTTAAATCAATTGTGCTTTCTCCATATGGTTTAAATTTTCCAATGGAATGTTCAATAATATAATCAAATTTTACCAAAAACGCCAAGTGCCATAATAATTGCCGCGGATTTTGATTTAACTTCAGTTTGATAAAATTGATGTATACTCCAGGATATTGAATTATTAAATTTAAAATTTTTTTTCGATTTTCATTTGCTAATATGTTGACTCGAACTTCATCATCATATCCAACGAGTAATATTTTATCATCTACAAACTTTTTTAATATTTTTTTAACAGCTTTTTCATCAATATTAAATTTTTTTCGCATTTTTGAGACCAAAGTAGGATAATTTATCCTACTTGTAGTTCGTTGTGGACAGAGTCTTCTAATATACAAGAAATATTTATTCAGTTGTAAAGATTTTAAATCTTGTTCGATTGAATCTTTATTTTTATTAAGCTCAATTTCATTAATTATAAAGAAAAACATATTAATCGATATATATTAAAAATTGATTTGATCATTGATATATATTATAGTTTTTTTAACATTTTGAGAAATTCTTGAAGTTCCAAATCATTAGAATTTATGTCTGTATATTTAATTCTCGCAGTAATAAATTTTTTTATCGAAAACTGCTCTCTTTTTGATAGTATTAATTGATCTAACAAAAAATTAGCAAGAATTGGTTCAGTTTTAATACCCATGAATGATTGATATTTTTTATTTACTGATAAGCCATTATAAATTTTCCAAATTATATAGAAAATGATAATAAATAGAATACAGTAGAGAAGAAATCTATAAATCTCATTATAATTTTCTTCAGGTTCAATTGTGAGAAAAAATCTAGAAGAAATCAATAAATTTTCACTGTTGGTTAAAGTTTCGTTATATATTTCGACTTCAATCATATTAATTCCAAAATTTAATTCCTGGGAATAAATGTGGGTATTTGCATAAATATCTAGTAAATATCCGTGACCAATTATAGTGTTGTTATTAAAAATTATGTATGTTGAATTGTCGCAATCAATAAATTCGATTTCAATAATAAAGATCTCTTCTTCTGAATATGTGGAATTTGCCGTGATATTGTAGTTAATTTTTGAAGTTAAGTTATTAGCTGCAATTTTTGGCATAAAACCGAATGAACCAGGAATATAAGTATTTTGATTTTTTGTCGTGCTAAGTTGCTGATTTATATCCATCTTGAAATTTGATTTATAGCTATATCCATAATTCTCTCCAGAATTTATTGATAAATAGATTAAATTTTGTCTTAAAATATTAAAAGAAATTAAAATAATTATAGAAAGAATCCTAAAATTTTTATTGGAATTCATTTCATTCCTTCGTTCTTTAATTTTTTTCATTCGTTCCATTATTTCATCTCAATTTTGAACTGTTCTTAGAATTTATAAAAAATACTGCAGTTATTGACGAAATTAACATAAAAATTACCGGAAAGGCCGAAATTATTTGATTATTGTCATCATTCTTTTCTCCTTCTTGTAAAATATATCCATATGAACTACTTAATCCTAATGCATAATAAATTTCAAATTCTGCATCATTTATTGAAATATATTCTAATTTCGAACCCAATATACCGTTTAATTCAATCCAATTAGTTCCATCAAATTTATATAAAGCTAAATTATATAATTCTGAATTCGAATAAAATCCATTGGGATAATAAAAATTAACTGAAAAATATGTTGGTAAATGAGCTAAATTTTGAAGAGCAATATGGTAATACGCAGAAATTTTGAATTCATCTGGAAGTTTTATCAAAGTAGGATTTAAATTAAAATATGAAAATTGAATTTGATTTGGAACATCTGAAACAACCACTGCATCCATCCATAATTGAGAATATTGTTCTCTACATGTGAATGTATTTGTTCCAATTTCTATGGATTGCCAATCATGATTGGTATGATATATATT
>CAYPTZ010000167.1:0-7166 GCA_964413395.1 uncultured archaeon
GTGAGGTTTTTAATAGTTTATGGTATGGAAGACGAACTTTCAGCTAAAAAAAGTTGTGCGAAAGGCAGAGCAACTTTAATTTTGTTAAAAGTAGTGACTATAAAAACGCTTAACCCCGCACATGAGTCTGCCCGGTATCCGTGCCGGGCGCCATCGAATATGATTCTGGAGGTTTCTAACAACCTTTTTTTCATTCTCTCTTGACGGTTAAGTTCAATAGTCCAATAATAAAGCATATTTAAAGTTTAGCGGCATCATTTGGATGGAGGATTTTTATGGAAGTACGAATAAAAAATTGTAATAATCTTGATGAAGGTCTGATAAATATATCTGAAAGCAAACTGAATATAAAATATGCTATGAATGGGATTGGTAAGAGCACTATTGCAAGGGCACTCGAACTTCATATTAAGGGAGGAGATTCTTTAAATGAATTAATGCCTTTTAAGCTAATAGAATCAAATAAAAATAATGAGAAGCCGAGTGTGGATGGCTTTGATTCGATAAAATCTGTTGCTATTTTTAATGATTCGTATATAAATCAGTATGCTTTTAAACAAGATGAAATTTTGACAAATAGCTTTGAGATATTTGTCAAAACACCTGATTATGACGCGAGAATTGATAAAATTGAGCGCCTCATAACTGAGATAAAAGAAACATTTAAGGAATCACAAGAAATTGATAATATAATCGGAGATTTAAGTATTCTCAGTGACAGTTTCGGAAAATCGAAATCAGGTTACTCGGAAGCTGGCGCACTAGCTAAAGGTATAGGTAAAGGTAACAAAATAGCCAATGTACCAAAAGGACTTGAGAGCTTTTCTGCATATCTTAAAAGTAGTGTAAATGTAAAATGGTTAAGATGGCAAATGGAAGGTAATAACAACTTTTCAAATATTGCCGACAACTGTCCATATTGTACATCACCTACCGAAGATAAAAAAGAAATAATTTCACAAATAAGCAAAGAATATGATCCCAAATCGATTGAACATCTTAATAAAATCGTTGGAGTATTGGAAAACTTAAATAAATACTTTTCAATTGAAGCAAATGATAAGCTAACGAAATTAAAAAATAATATTCAAGGTTTTTCTAAAGAAGAAATTAGCTATCTATTAACGCTAAAGCAACAGATTGACACTCTGAAAGGGAAAATGCTTGACCTTAGAGGTTTAACATATTTTTCTTTAAAAGATATAGATAAAATATCAGAACACTTCAATGTATTGAAAATAGATCTCTCATATTTGCCTGAATTGAATTCAGAAAATACAAAATCTATTATAGAAAAACTCAATGGTTCGCTTGACAAAGTTCTTACTCAGGTAGGTTTATTACAAGGTGAAATTAATCAACAAAATCAGCTTATTAAAAAAACTATCGAGGAAAACACGTCTGAAATAAATGACTTTCTAAAATATGCTGGATATAAATACCATGTTGATATTGAATATTCTGAAGAGAAATATAAGATGAAATTAAAGCATAATGATTTTTCACAAGTTATTAAAAACAGTAATGAACATCTTAGCTATGGAGAACGTAATGCTTTTTCACTCATTCTATTCATGTATGAGTGTTTAGCAAAAAATCCCGATATTATTGTTCTTGATGATCCAATTTCATCTTTTGATAGGAATAAAAAATATGCAGTTATTGATATGCTCTTCCGAGGTAAAAGAAGTTTATTCAATAAAACCGTAATCATGATGACGCATGATTTGGAGCCAATTATTGATATTATTTATACATTACCACATAAATTTCATCCGTTACCATCCGCAATGTTTTTTGAGTACAAAAATGGCAAAATTAAGGAAATACCGATTACCAGATCAGATATATCTACCTTTAGTCAAATATGTGATGAAAATATTAGTAATAGAGAAGATGATGTTGTCAAATTAGTTTACCTTCGAAGGTATTATGAAATTCTTAATAATAAAGGCATGGAATATCAGCTTTTATCAAATCTCTTTAAAAAACGTGATGTGCCAATAAAAAAAGAAAATGAACAAGAAATAAATCTAACTAAAGAAGAAATAGAAAAAGCAACTACTGAAATTAAAATAAAATTGCCTTCTTTCAATTATAATTCTATACTTAATAAGTTTAAAGATAACGATTTAATGAAGAGATCTTACCATAATGCAAAATATAACTATGAAAAACTTCAGATATTTCGGATTTTTCATTCTGAGATTCATGATAATGATATTATAAATAAATTTATTAATGAGGCTTTTCATATAGAAAATGAATATATTATGCAAATAAACCCGTGCAAATATGAAATCGTTCCATCATATATAATTGAAGAATGTGACAGATTGGTTGAGAATACAAAATATTAATCGCCGTCGCGCGTCCTGCGCGCCGGCGGAATTGTAGGCGGTGTTAAGGAATGAATGAGCGGCAAATTGCAAGCTCTGCCCATCGCACAACAGAGCGTAGGAGCGACGCTCGCAGTAGCTCGCTTGGCCTTCGGCACATTTTCGCCTCCGCAGTAGCTTCGGCGAAAACGTCTCCTACGCTCGGAACGTTGTGTGACATGCCGAAGTGGACAAAAAATGTTATGATTAGAAAAATGAAAGAAATAAAAACTCGCCCGTCAAGAATGCTCGCCATCCTTGGCTATCATAGAGGGAGAAATGGTAATTTATGGCAAAAAAGTCATTAAATAAAAACTTACACAAAGCAAGTAAAGCTAAAAAAGACGAGTTTTATACGCAGCTTACTGATATTGAAAAAGAGCTGAAGCACTACAAGGACCAATTCCGTAGAAAGGTTGTGTACTGCAACTGCGATGATCCCTTCGAGAGCAATTTTTTCAAGTATTTTGCCGCAAATTTTAACTCATTAAAGCTAAAAAAACTTATTACTACCAGCTATGTTAAATCGCCCATTGTCGGCGGGCAGTTACCGCTATTTGAAGTGGAAGGGTTGAAACCGTCAGGCAAAGAGCCGTTTAAAATTGAAATTAATGAAGTTCCAGATTGCGATTCTGATGGCGCTATTGGTCTCTCTGATGTCGAATGGTTGTTAAGGCACGATGCAAATGTTTCTACTCCCCTCAAAGCCGACGGAGATTTTCGTAGTCAAGAATGTGTTGAGCTACTTAAAAAGGCGGATATTGTTGTAACCAATCCTCCATTTTCGCTCTTTCGTGAGTATGTTGCACAACTTGTCGAAAACGACAAAAAATTTTTGATTATAGGGAATACAAATTCTCTAACTTATCGGGAAATTTTTAAGCTCATCAAATATAATAAACTTCGTACTGGTTACACTAATTTTAATGTTGGTATGTTTTTTATTGTTCCAAATGACTGGGAACATTTTCACCATATAGATGAAAATGGAAAAAAAATTGCGCGTGTATCAACTTCATGTTGGTTTACTAACCTAGAGGTAGAAAAACATAAGGAATTCATAACTTTGTACAAAAAATATAATCCTGAAGAATATCCGAAATATGAAAATTATGATGCAATAAATGTAGGTAAATATACCGATATACCATGTGACTATGCTGGCGCAATGGGTGTTCCTATAACTTTCGTAGATAAATATAATCAAGATCAATTCGAGATTATTGGACTTGGTATTTCTAATTCTGGTATAGAGATAGGAGTTAAACCTTACAAAGAAAAACACAAAAAATATAGAAAAGAAGTTCAACAAAGAGGTGCGGTTGATGGTGATTTATATATGATTACAAATGGTATTGTTAACGTCCCTTATGCTCGAATTATTATAAAAAATAAGAAGGTTAAAAAATAAATATGAAAATTGATCTACACAAAATTTCAATTCGTAAAGTGATTGCCGACTATAAAGATAACGCCGAAGAAGGTGTGACGGCTTATAACGGCAAACTGAATATTCGTCCAAAATATCAGCGTGAGTTTGTGTACAAGGAAAAGCAACGTGATGCCGTAATAGAAACTATTAAAAACAGCTTTCCGCTGAATGTGATGTATTGGATGATTAGAGAAGATGGCGGCTACGAAGTCCTAGACGGCCAGCAGCGAACTATTAGCATTGGACAATATATTAATGGTGATTTTTCATTGAATGACCGCTTTTTTCACAATCTGACCAAAGAGGAGCAGGATAAAATATTGGATTATGATCTAATGATTTACTTCTGCGAAGGTACGGACAAAGAACGGCTTGATTGGTTTAGGATTATCAACATCGCCGGAGAAAAACTGACCGATCAAGAAATTCGTAATGCGGTTTACACGGGTCCATGGCTTAGTGATGCAAAATTAAAATTTAGCAAATCAAACTGTGCGGCGTATTTGTTGGCAAATGATGGCGGGCAATTGGTAAGCGGTTCGCCAATCCGACAAGATTATTTAGAAACTGCGCTTTCGTGGATAAATGACGGCAAAATAGAAGATTATATGGCCAAGCATCAGCATTACAAAAATTCTGACGAGCTGTGGAATTATTTCCAAAATGTAGTCGCTTGGGTGCGTAAAGTCTTTACGAATTACCGTCGAGAAATGAGTAATGTGCAGTGGGGCGAACTATATAATAAATTTAAAGACAAAAAACTGAACGCTAAAAACCTGGAAGCCGAAATTAAAGAGTTAATGCAAGATGAAGATGTAACAAAAAAATCTGGAATTTATTCGTATGTTTTAACTAGAGAGGAAAAATATTTAAATATCCGAGCATTTACCGATAAAATGAAACGTGAAGCTTATGAAAGACAAAAAGGCATCTGTGTGAAATGTAAGAAGCGTTTTGAAATCGAAGAAATGGAAGCTGACCATATAAAACCTTGGCATGAAGGTGGTAAAACAATATCTGAAAACTGTCAAATGTTATGTAAAGATGACAACAGGAGGAAATCAGGAAAATAAAATCCTCCGCATATCCGTGTGCTTCGGCGAAAGAAAACGGGCGGTTTTTTATGATGAAGAAAGAAACAGTTATTGATAAAATGTCCACCTCGGCACGATCACACAACAGCGGCTATATGGTTCCGCTACGCTCCACCCAAATTTTTGCTTCACTGTGTTCCGCAAAAACTTCATATAGCCGCGAGTTAAATGAAATGTTCGGTGGCCCACCCAAGACATAGGTAACGATTTAACTTCAAGACATAGGTAACACTTTACAGGAAGTTCCCATGATTACATATTGAACCTTTACATTCATCATAATAATATCCAATATTATATTTTAGTTTTTCATCATATATACTTTCTAAAATATAATGATCAAAAAATGCGTGACTTCCTATACCTACTCCTTATCCTCATACAGTTTAAACAAATAAATGTTGCATATCTTTCCTTTGTTTTTTTATTAATCCTCATTTTAAAATTAAATCCCTTTGATCTAAAAAATTCAATTTCATTTTCATCAAAATCACTTGAATCTTTTATACCAAAAACATGATTTATCTTTACATAACATGCTTTCTTTAGTCTAAAACAAATATTACAATTTTTAGTAATACAAATTAATTCTCTCTTTATCATGTAATTTCCATAATTTGGACATTTTGAATTAAGACAAAAATCAACAACATCTGGATTTGTGATTTTTTCTTCAACTTTTTTTAAATCTTCTTCAGATGTCAAATTTATCTGTATGAGAACTATAGAATTATTTGTATAATATTGTAGTACGTGTTCTTCCGGTTTATGTGTAACCACAATTTCAATAACAGCAAATACTTTTTCCTTTTCATCTAATAAAGCAATATCAGGCTGGCATTCTTTTAAATTATATTCTTCTCTTATTGAGGCAACTTTTTCTAATAAATTTTCTGAATGTTTATTATTACAAATATTACAATTCCAATTCATTACTAATTTCTTGTTCTCTGATTGATATTTTTCCAATAAATCAATTATCATTTTTTTAAATGAATAGTGTAAAACAGTTTCTGGTGTGCAATTTGTAGTTAATTGATTATGAGCAAAATGTGGTCGTCTTGAGCCTTTACCAATTTTACCACTTTTTCTTAAAATAAATTCATTTTTACATACAGGACAATAATAATTTTTACCTTTTTCTGCATTGTCAATGTGAATTAAATTACCGTTATTATCTACGGCGGTTGTGTATAATATTTCTTTCACCATAATTATTCATACCATTGCAATAATTCCTCATGGGCATTTCGCATAACGTTCCGAACGTAGCCAAAAACGTGGCGAAGCCCGGAGGTGCGAAGCACCGGAGCGCCTACGCTCTGTTATAGGCCGTTGCGCCATGATACAACAAAAATAAATTTATAACTCCTTTTCTTTAAAGAAATAAAATATCGCAATTTCGTTATACCATCGTACAAAGCAGGTATATCAAAGTTTATAATAACATGGCAGACACTTAAAAACGGTGATAACTTTTAAATTTATGTTAAGGCTCAATAAATTCTGACATTACTATTGGGTATGATCCCCATTCATAAGAGTGCAGACTACTTGGAGTTAATTTTGATATATTATCAAGCCATTTCCAAAATGTCTTGAGTTCATTATATATAATGTCAATTGGTATTTGAAAAGTTTCAATAAAAAACATATAAGAACAAACAAATTTATTTGTTTTATTATCAAAAGGGATATTTAATACGCTATAGTTGGTTGTTTGACTCGGAAGAATAGTAAAATTCTTATTTCCGATTATCCATGAAATAGATCCGAGTATTGGGAAATTAATATTCTCTATTATTATTAAATGCTCCCTAATATGCTGAATATAGTTTCTTGCTTTTTTAAGCTGATTTGTAACAGTATGTAACTTCCTAACTTCATTTTGTTTCTTTGAAAGAAATGGCATTGAATCAATAATCTGAACAAATCTGTGGGTGAAATCTATGAATGAATACGCATTTAAATAGAGTTGTGGAATTGTTGAATTGTTATTTTGAACAAAACTCTCATCACTAATATTATTTAGCAAACGAACAAAATCTGGATAAACTACATCTATTATAATGAGGTTACGCTTTGCAGTATCATAAAGAGTTGCATATCTTTGCTCAAGTAATGTATCAGACATGATGTTATTCTTTTTATATTCAGAGTCTAAACAATATTTTATACTAATTATACTCTGTGGCGCAATGGCCTATAACTTTTTTTAGCTGAAAGTTCGTCTTCCATACCATAAACTATTAAAAACCTCAC
>CAYPTZ010000168.1:0-7158 GCA_964413395.1 uncultured archaeon
TATGAAGATTATAATTGTTTAGATAATGAATGGGATGATGGTGTTGTTGGAAATTATTGGGGTCGAATATATACCGATAATAATTATGGAGTTTCACATGATGGATCTGTTTGGGGGACTCCTTTTGAAATATCTGGTGGTAACAATGGAATTGATAATTATCCATTAGTTAAACAGTATAATTTTCATCCTATGGGATTTACCCAAATACCTGATGATCATATTATTGAAAACGGATATTCTAATTCGTCTTTATCTTGGATTCCTGCTGGATTCTATCCTACTTCATATGTGATTGAAGTAGATGGTTCTGAAATTGTTGCAGGAGCTCCTTGGACAGATGGGATTGAAATAATATTTGAAATTCCAGAGGGATTTGAATCAGGAACATACAATATTTCAATTATTCTTGAAAATAAATATGGGGATACTGTCCGAGATACTGTGATGTTTACAATAAATTCAAAAGGTATTGGTGTCTCTAATGTATGGGCAGCAGGGATGAGTTTACTTACAATTTTTGGATTAATATTCTCAATTATAAAGAAAAGATATAATATGCAATAAAAATGATTTTCTTTATTATTTTTTCTCTTATCCAATATTTTTTCTCTTTCTCAAATAATTATTTGCACTAAATTATGTCCTTAAATGTAAATGCAATTTTACATGCTCCTTCATGCGATACCATACACGGACCGATAGGATATTGAGGAGTGCATTTATTTCCAAATAGTGGACAATCTTTAGGGGGGATTTTTCCAATTAATACTTGATCACATGAACACCCTTTTGGCATTTTAGCATTTTTAGGAATGGTGATATTGAATTTTTGGACTGCATCATATTTTTTAAATTTACTTTTGAGTTTTAATCCACTCTTTGGTATCATGCCAATTCCGCGCCATATCGCATCAGATGGTTCAAATACTTCTGCTAGGTATTGTTTGGCCTTTAGGTTTCCCTCCGATTTCACAATTCGAAAATATGTATTTTCTAATTTTGCTACATTATCAAAAATTTGCTGTAAAATTCTATAAATTGAAATTAACATATCATTTACTTCAAAGCCACTAATAACCATAGGAGATTTATATTTTTCAATATATGGAACAAAGGGGTATTCGCCTATAATGGCGCATACATGCCCTGGAAGTATAAATGCATCTATATTTTGATTTCCGAGTGTTAATAATATATCCATAGCTGGTGGGACTGTCTTATATGCTGTAATTATACTGAAATTTGATGGAGGTTTAGTTGAGATCTCATATGCAATTAATGGAGCAGTTGTTTCAAAACCAATTGCAAAAAAAACTATTTCTTTATTTGGGTTTTTCATTGCGAGGTCCACTGCATCATGTGGTCCATACACCACTCGGATATCTCTCCCTTGTGCTTTTGCTTCATAAAGCGAAATTGTGGATGAAGGAACTCTCATCATATCTCCAAAAGTTGTAATAATTATATTTTTATTTTTACTTAATTCAATAGCTAAATCAAGATCGGTAGTAGGACAAACACATACTGGACATCCTGGACCTGAAATAACGTTAATATTGTTTGGTAATAACGAACGTATTCCATTTTTTGCTATTGTATATTCATGAGTTCCACAAACATGCATAATTGTGATTTTTTTTGGAATTTCCTTAGCTATTTCATGAATTTTTTTAAAAATTTCTTTACTAAAATCTAAATTGGAAATATTATTTTGCATAACCAAATAAATTCTTTAACCAAAAAAAAATTATTACTTTTTGAATATTACTTAAATTCATATATTTCTTTCTGGTCTGTGTTGTTTGCATTTAGTTGTCAATATTTTAATTTTTTATTGATCAGATAACTTTTTTTTGTGATTTGAAAAAAAATTAGACTCTTTTTTGAAATTTTAATAATTAGTATGTAAGTAATTTAAATATTAAAAAGATAAACGTATTATTAATAATAATGGAAGTTATGAATTTGACACACACACACACACAAAAATTAGGAATTTTCTTTCTTTGTATATTTCTTTCCTCACTATACAATAATCCCTTTTTTCAAGAAGGAACCAATGTAGCTAACGATTTTTCAATACAAAAACTTGATGAATATAATCGAATACCAAAACTTCAAACATATCCTGTTGTAGATAATACTGTTTTTCCTAGTAGTGCGGTAGCTCATATCAGTTCAGTAATTGGTGGATTAAACTATCTGGGTGCAGGGATTATGATTTCTCCTTATCATGTATTAGTTTCGCCTGCAATCCTTTATTCGCATGGTACTCAGGAATATACCTCCTCATTAAATATTTATCTTGAAAAAGATAAAGCAAATCTACCATCTGGAATGGTAGGTTATAAAAATTATAGAATCTATGATGACTGGGTCCTTGGTGAAAACTCACTTTCAAACATGGCATTAAATTTTGGAATAATCACTTTGGATAGACGAATAGGGGATGAAACGGGGTATTTTGAATTACCTACAATAAATACAATCGCTGATTCAAAATATTCTGAACAAATTTATGTAATGGGCTATGATATTGATCTGGATTTCGGTAACACTCTAAATTATGATTATAATACAAATGGGGTCGATACCATCACCCAAGATGATTTTCAGATCGAAGTTTCTTTGTTTAACGCTGTCCGTGGATCACCTGTTTATCATAAACTATCAACAAGCAATATACGTACGCTGTTAGGTATACTTGTAGGGTTTGTTGGGGGTAGTCCTGACATAAAAATTATTGCTCGCCTTCATGAATCGAAAAGTGCTGAACTTAATAATTGGATAAATGAAGATGATTCTGCTTTGAAATCCATTGAAGTTACGGCTCCAGATACAACAACAAAATTATCTGCAAATGAGAATTATACCATCAAATGGAATACAAGTGTATATGTTGGAAATGTTTCGATAAGTTTAACAAAAAATGGTGTAAATATTGATACTTTGACCGCAAATGTTGCCAATACGGGATCTTTTTCGTGGACAGTTGCTGATGATTTAGATTCAGGTGATGATTATGCGATAAAAGTTGCTGATATTAAAAATAATTCAATTGCAAATAGTAGTGCATTATTCAAAATATCTTCTGGATTTCTTGGTAATTTGGCAAATATTATCCCCTATTATCCTTACAGTTTGATTGGTGCAGGAGCTATAATCATAGGATTAGTTTTTATATTAATTTTGCGAAAGAAAAAATAATATTCATTTTCCTTTTTTTTTTATCAGTATGTAAAAGACTGTTTTTTATAGTGTGTAATTTTATTAGTCCAATTTTCTTCTTTATTTCTATAACAAAGATAAAGGGAAAGAAATGATAAATAAATATTTTAAAACAAAGAAATTCCAGATATTAACATTATTAGTTATAATTTTAACGTTTAGTCCAATTTATTTGATATCTTTTGATAAGAATGGCAATGATGAAGATAATTTAAGTGAAATTGCAGAAAAAAAGATTTCTGAAAAAATGATGTATGATGATCTTTTCGTTGTGGATGAAATCGCAAATCGTGGAGACTATCCCGTGAGTGCACAAGGGGAAGAGATTTTCAATAATCCAACCATGGGCAATATTTCGGTCTTAGTAATTCCTGTGAATTTTACTAATCTTCCGAATACAAAAACTACAACCGAACTTGAAGATCGATGGGTTGGAGGTTCCAATTCAATCAAGAACTATTATTGGGAAAATTCACTCCATCAATTGAATATATCTGTTGAAATTCTTGATTGGACGCCTGCAAATGGGTCTAATGAATACTATGCTAATGAAGCAGAGCAATATCCTCGTGAATTTTATTTGATGGATTACGTGATTGATTTTTGGGATGCTACCATTGACTATAACGATTATGATTATTTTTATATTACCTATAGTGGAGCAGATGGTCCTGAAGATGATCTTCTCTTTTGGCCTCATGTATGGACTTATTCTTCAGGAGGTTATGAACTTGGAGATGGGCGAATTGTTAATAATTTTGGATTTTTTGGTGAAGAATCCATATTTGGGGCACTCTGTCATGAATTCGGACATAGTTTAGGATTAGCTGATTATTATGATACTTCAGATTCACTTCCATCATATTATTATGTTGGAGAATGGGAATTGATGGGTACTGGGGGATGGAATGACGGTGGAGATTATCCTTCGAATTTAGGCCTTTTTTCTAAGATGGAACTTGGTTGGATCACCGAAGATCAGGTATATGATTTGCCTGATGAAGCCATTGCAAATGTTGAGTTAGCCTCAATTAACCAATTAGAAATTTATCCTGAAAATGGAATATATTATGGATTACGAATGAATTGGACTGAAAATACCTTTTATCTCTTTGAATATAGATCTGATGAAGGAAATGATGCTTATTTACCTGATAATGGTGTGATCACGTCCTTTATTGACACAACCAAAGGTTCTGGGGAAGGAATAATAGAATATATTGGTGGGGATAATTATATATCCGATTTAGAGGGTGTAGAATTTAGCGATGATGAACTAGATAGTAATGAAAAATTAACTGGTTGGTTTTTAGGAGATCAGGAAATGTCTATTTATGTTGTTGATGAAGCCTATAATTCGATCTTTAACATGGATACTGCTGAAATTATTGTGGATCGATTTCATGATCGTGGGGAAGATTGGATTTCAAATACTCTCGATGTTGGAGATTATTTATCTTGGAATATCACGCTTGAAGTGGGTGAAACTCTCCTTTTTCCATGGCAAACAACTGGAACTAGTGATTTTGAGTTAATTAAAGATATCGGTGGTTCTAATGAGCAAGTAATTTTTAAAGATGACATTGTTCAAGATATGATCGAATTTCATGTGAACGAGAGCTATAAATATCAGGTCCGAATATTCAATCAAGAAGCTTTTCAAATTACAGTCGATTATGGTTGGCTTATTTTGGAGGCTCCTGAATATTCTTGTAGCATTGATATCCCTGACAATGCCTATATGATAAATGGTACTGCAAATATAGATATCGAAGTTACTTTTGAAATTGCGAATTTAGGGTGGACAGAATATAATAATGTACCATATGCATATTTTCAGCTTGATGAATTAGCTGAAAATATAACACTTTCGGAAGGTTTGAATACCAAATTTGTATATAGTCCTTTCTTTGGCAATGAATTAACTCATGTATTTCATCTTGAAGCAAATAATTCACAATCCTTCACTATCAATATTTCTTATGGTGATTTTTATCAAAATTATACAAGTTCTCACATTGTAAATGTTGGACTCGATACCATTCCTCCAATTTTAACTCTAAATCATGGAGTACAATATTATACAAATCAAAGGGAAGTTGATATCCAATGGACTGTATCTGAATTACAAACTTTTATTGCAAATTTTTCAATTTATCTTGATGATATTTTAACTTATCAGCTAAATGGTTCAGCAACAGAACAAAGTTTGATATTACCTGAAGATGAAGGAAATTATATAGTAAGGGTAGTTGCTACAGATTATGATGGGAATAACGATACTGAAAATACAATTTATACTTTTGATATGACTTCTCCAAGTATTACTATCCTTTCAGAAGATGCTACAATTATAACCCAAGATTTTATAATTGAATGGGATGCAACAGATATTTCATCTGGAATTGATAAATTTGAAATATGGATAAATAATGTATTAGTTGATGAGGTATCGGCATTATCAAATTCATATGAAATAACTTTACCCGATGAAGATGGAGCATATATCATAAAAATTATTGCTATTGACCGTTCAGGGAATGAAAATGAAGCAGAATTCACTTTGGTCTTAGAATTAGCAGATGATTTAAATACCTTGAGTGAAAACAAATCTATTTCAGGATACCCTATTCTAATTTCAATTGGATCAGCTATATTTCTGGTAGGTTTAATTTTTATTGTAGGAAAACATAAAAATTAGAGCCATTTGCAAAACAATCTGTTTTTTTTATCAATTTTTTTTTCATTGTGAACTATTTAGATCTACTACAACCTTGTCACCCATATCTGCTACAATCTTGTTACCCATTCCTTTTATATTGTTCTGAGATATTATTAAATTGTATTATCTAATAATACAAAATCCTTTATGGATATGAGAAATATGAAATTGAAAATGCGATTTTCTACCTTAATGTTATGTATGTCATTATTTGTAGGAGTAGATATGAAACTGATAACAAGAGTCAAATCAGCTAGTGACATAATTGATGAAGAAATTGAAAATAGCCAAATAAATTTCTCTGAAATCGATATACTCCCAGAATCAGGAGATATTTCTGAATTACAAGTTCAAACAAATGAAATTTTCTCCCCTCTTAATCTTAATTCTGATGGAGTTCTATCCATTGCTTGACCCAGTTGCAGGGAAAAATGATTAGAGATAGCCTAAAAAAAAGCTAAATGAATGCTATTATTGCTGAATTTTTTGAACTCAAATTTACTTTTTTTTTTTTCACTCGATTATCAGAAATTTTAGATTTTTTCTATAGAATTTGGATTAAAATTTAGCATCCTATGAGAATTTATTATTGCAATCAATGCCATTCCTACATCCGCAAAAATTGCTCCCCACATTGGCATCATTCCTAATGCTGCTAACAATAAAAATAATCCTTTCACAATAAAAATTGCCAAGATGTTTTGCCAGATAATCACTCGCGTTCTTTTAGCTATTTTAATTGTATCTCCAACTTTAGAAATTGAATTTCCCATTAAAACTACATCTGCAGCTTCAATTGCAGCATCTGAACCAAAACCACCCATAGCAAATCCAACATCAGCATTTGCAATTACTGGGACATCATTAATACCATCTCCAATATATGCCACATTCTTTCGATTTTCTTTTATTCGATTGAAATGTGTTAATTTATCTTCAGGCATTAATTTTCCATAATATTGATCAAAACCTAGTTTGTTTCCAATATTATTCACGATTGATTTTTCATCACCAGACAATAATATCATTTTCCTTATTCCTAAATTACGAATATCTTGCATGATTTTAATCGAATTATCTCTAATTTCATCTTCAATCAAAACATAACCTAAATATTGTTTATTCAATGCAACATGAACTATGGTCCCTTCAAGATTACAATAATTGTGATGATGTTCTACTTGAAATTTATGTAAAATCTTGTC
>CAYPTZ010000169.1:0-7150 GCA_964413395.1 uncultured archaeon
GCTATTAAGAGAAACTCAGCGCCCAGGTTGATTTTAGTAAAGAAAAATAACAAAGGATTTACAATCTATTTCTCATAATAATAAGTAAATAGTGAGAAAAAGTTATGTTATTGTTTGATTGGTCAAGAATTGATTGGATTAAGTGGATGCCATATGAAATTTTATTTTTATTATTTTTAATAATTATTTTACGTATTATTCGAAGAAGTCAACGATGGGGTCCAATACAGCTAAATAACATAGATACACAGAATTTTGTATTTGATCAAGTTCATATTCCTTGTCACCTTAAAAATTCATTCTCGGAACTACCCCAAAATATCATAATTAGTAAAAAATCGGTAAAAAATTATTCATCATCAAATACTAAGAGACTCTTATTCATTCCTCCTATATTTGCACGAATTGATGACAAATATGTTTTATCCGTGTCATTAGCACAATTAGATTGGGATATTATTACAATTTCTTTTAAAAATTTAAAAAAAATTTTAAATACCACCAAAAATCCTTCAGAACAATTGGCTAAACTTTTAGCACAACTCGAAATTTCAACAATAATTCTTTTTGATTATTCGATTTCCCCTATTTTAAATATTTTGAATGATATAATCAATCAAGAGAAAAATCTGAATATTAATTGTATTTTAATTCGACCCACCATAAATTGGGACCATATTGCTCCATTTTGGCATTTAATTCCTTTTTCATCTCAATGGTTTACAAGAATCCGAATGTATTTCAATAGAAATTGGATTAGTTCAATTGAGAAAAAAATAAAGAGATCAAAAAAAGACGAACTTGAGTTTCCTCCAAATTTAAATTTTTATGCAATTCAATCAAATAAATCATGGTTATCATCTTTAGGGAAACAAAAATTATTAATATGGAACAAAAACAATATAGCAGATCTAAATGCATATAGTATTAAAATTAATAAAGGAAATTGGAATTTTTTTAGAAATGAAACCATACTAATAGGGTTTATATCCCAATTTTTAGATATAATTAATAAAAGAAATAACTCTAACTAATTTTTTTTATATTAGATACATTTTCGGTGAAATTATTTTGGTCCGCATGAAAATAAATCATAATCAAAGTGCAGAAATTATTTATAATGATACACATTGGAATCTGTTAAATGATTTTAGAAAACGAGCTTTGCAGGTAACAGATACATTTGCACAAAATGGTTTTGATTCATTAACTTATGGATCAATAGCTAGAGGAGATATTAAAAAAACAAGTGATATTGATATCATACTTCAAATAAAATTATCAAGCTACCGAGTTGAACTAATTTTAGAAGAAATTGAAATTCCAATTTTATCTAAAAAATTAATTCAGGCGACTCCAAATGACATTATCAAAGTGCATTATGAATTAGAAGGTGATATTTGCCTTACATTACTATTAACAGATTTTACATCTTTACCATTTGAATTTTACAAATTTGGTGGAGCAATAAATAACTCACAATTAAAAAGTAATATTCGCGTCCCAGGAGTCGATAAGCGCTTAGTATTCATCCAACCAACAGAAACAGGTCATATTGAATCGCCATTAGAAGATCAGTTAAATGAAGCTCCAAAAATATTAAATGTATCGCGAAAAATGATTGAACAACGAATGCGAGTATTAACAAGAAGAGATAAAATTGGTAGAACTGGAATTTTCCTTAAAGAAGATTTAGATCTCTCAGAAAATGTTGAAGAAGTCCTAAGAAATATTGCAAATAAAAACCCTCTAATAAGAAAACGCCTAAATTATAAATAATTTTCTATAGAACCCTTGGAAAAAAATTATGAATGAATATAGCAAACAGCAAACAGTTTTAGATGGCTGGATATTTGGAAATTTGCCAGAAGGATGTCGTTTATGCATTCAAGGAATGAAAATGGTATATTTTATGGGAGGGGATTGTAATAATCCTTCGCATTGTAGTTGGTACTGTCCTCTTTCAGAAAATCGTAAAAAAAAGAATGCTTTTTTCATCGATGAATTACCCATTGAGAAATTTGACTCTTTACATGATACAATTGAAAAATTAGTGTATGAAGGTAAATTAATTGAAGCCCAAGGAATGAGTATCACAGGAGGAGATCCTCTATCCACGAATTATAAAGTTGATTGGGTTTGTGCAATAATTAAGGGAATTAAAATTGAATTTGGAGATGATTTCCATATACATTTATACACATCAGGAAAAACTTTTGATATTTTTACTGCTGATAAATTAGAATTAGCCGGATTAGATAACATTCGTTTCCATCCAAGTATCGAAGATTTTGATAAAATTCAATTTGCAATGAATCGAAGATATACAGTAGGTGCGGAAGTTCCAATAATCCCTACAGAAGAATATCTAAAATATCTAACTCAATTAGCAGATTATCTGGATATGATAGGGGCAGATTTTATAAATCTAAATGAATTTGAGATGTGTGCCCCAAATCAAGAAATTTTATTGAAAAAAGGTTTTCAACTAAGAGAAAATTCATTAGCTGCTGTGAAACATTCCAAAGAATTTGCTTTAAGATTCTTAAATGATTTTAAACCTCGAGGTGGAATAAATATTCATTATTGCCCTGCTGCGTCAAAAGATTCGGTTCAAATACGAAAAAGATATCTTAGAAGAGCTTCAAATATTAAATTTCCTTATGAAGATATTAATGAAGATGGTTGCTTAATTTTTTTAAGAATAGAAGCACCAGTTCAAATTTTATCAAGATTATATACTGAATTAGAAAAAGAATCTCAAATGCCATCGAAATTTTTAGGCTTGAATCTTTCTAAAAATTCATTAGATTTACCTTCATTTTTAGTAGAAGAAGAAAATTTTATTGATTTACTATCAAAATATAAATTACGAGCAGGAATATATGAAATAATACCATTTAGAGAAGAAAATGTTGCAGAAATACGAGAATATACGCCTATTATAGATAAATTGAAGACTCATCTTCATAAAAAGCCAAATTCTTAACTTTTCAATTATTTCAACCAAGGAACAGCGGTTAATAAATTACCCTTTAGTGAACTTTTTATAAACTTAACTTTTATTATTGAAGAAAAAGGTAATAATTGTTGGCTAATTACTTTTACGGCCCAATTATCATCATATTTGGCAATATATTCATTTTTCCAACGACCTTGCCGAATTATTTCAACTTTTGCAATACTATTAATTTTTACAGGAGAAGAAATGGGAATAGTTTTGTGGATATTAAAATCCTTTGGGCCAAGTTTAAGTTTTAGCTTATATTCGTTTTCTAATCTACGCAATTCATTATAGAAAAATCCAAATTCACGCATTTTTGTTTTTCGGATTTTTCTTCCTGTAGAATAAGTCAAATAGTTTTGAATTCCTAATCTTAATTTAGGCCAAAGAAATCCCTTTTCGGATTTTTCCTTTATATATTTAATAACATCAATAATTCCTTCATCATTAATTCCTCTAAACCAAACCGGAGCTACGAGCAGTTCCATTTTACTAGCTAAGACTAAATCGAACATCTTGAGCAAATGAGAAAGATTATATTTTTTAACTCCACAATATTCAGCACATTTATCTGGATCCATACTATTCAGTGATAAATTTAATCTATCCAGGCCACTTTCCTCAAGCTTTATAATATTTTCTTCATTTAGAAGCAATCCATTTGATTGTAAGGAGATTATTGAAACTTCTGGAATTTTCCTAATTAGTTTTATTAATTGGAATAACTGCGGATATAGTAAAATCTCTCCATAAGGAGCTAAATGAATTTCGATATCATTACAATTTTTTACTTCAATTGCTTTCTTAATCCATTTTAATAAGTAATCTAATTCAATAACAAAATTAGTTTCATAATCACCAGATGAAACAAAACAATATTTGCATTTTAGATTACATTTTGTATTTGTTTTAATTTCTAATACATTTGTGCCTCGATCTAAAACACTTAAAAAATCTAATCCAAATAAAGGAATATTGGAATTAGAATCTATAATTATGTTTTTGGTATTATTTTTATCTACACTCATCATAAATCCACTTTATAGCGCAAAATACCTGCAATTTTACCGTAGGATTGCAATTGTGAACCTGCAGGGTTCGATGTACTTAATATATGTATGACTCCTCGGTTTTTTTCAGTATAATTTAAAGCATCTTCTATTATTGATCTTAATTCGATATCAGAAGTCCTTAATAGAGTATCACAGATTAAAAGGGTCTCAACAGCACCCATTTGTGCAGATAATTTAACTTCATTCAATCCATATGCTACTTTACCATTTTCTTGACCAAGGTTTTGGACAAATTCTGACATCAACATTTCATCTTGGGCAAGTTTAAAATTAGATATTTGTGTTGCAATTTCTCCATTTCTTAATATTTCATATATTGCACTAATTTCACCTGAACTTGCATTTAATGCATTCATTTGAATTTTTTTATTATCTTTTTCAAAATTATTCTTATTTTTTTCAACAAAATGTTCTTTTATAAATCCAGGTCCACAGATCAATATTAAACTGATAGGGTGCCTATCGAGGTTTTCCTTAATGACAGTTGCTACATTCAAATAAAATTGATTCATTGCTTCTTTATGTAATTGTTTTTTATACCTTTTTCCAGGTATATTTTCTTTAATTTCAGTTATAGATGTTAATGAATAATTTGATAATAGTGCTAAATTGGCAAGTCCAGATTCAATAGCAGCACATAAGATGATTGAACTTTGTTTTTTGTCTAAATTTTTACGAATTCTTTGTATATCATTTCTAAACCATTTTTCTTTAAAAATGGTAATTTTAGTCCCAGGTTCTAGATTAAATGTATGGTGTTGACCTGTTGAGACAAAATCTTCAGGACCTTCCAAAATGGCACCTAATACTCGAAGTCGATTTGTGAATTCATGAAATTCTATTTTTTCAATATTGATCATCAATGTCATAGGCTTTCGAAAACCAGGATCACCTTCTCTTTTTACTACTCTTCGAATAGTACGTCCTTTGATTTGATCATCAGGTTGTAATATATTGTATAGTACCCAAAGGTCATCCAAACAATCAATTTGAATTTTTAACTCGCCATTTTTTGTGTTATCATGTAGAACTTGCATATCATTTTTCCTTCAATTTTTTATTAGATTTTTAGACCTTCCTTTTAAATTCTGTAAAAATAATTTTACTAATCCAACATTATACAAATTTAGTAGATGTTCCTTTAGAATTTCTGGTTGAATAATTTCCATTAACATTTTATAAGTATTTATATTACTATCAATTTTAATACCATCTGCTTTAATAGAATTTATTATTTGTGGAAAGGTAATACCATAAAATTCAATAAATGCATCCCAATTTATGCAATCTTGATATTTAATATCTGATAGAGATCCTGATTTATGAATTTTCTCGAGATACATTAACCCTTCGTCTATTTTTTTAGGATTTCCAAAGATAATCTCAACAATATTCATTTCATCGTTTACAGAATTTGGTTCTTTAATCCCAATCTTTTCAAGAGCTAATTTAATTTGTCGTTCTTGAGATAAATATAATAAAAATTCAACATCAAGACTTTTTAAAATGTTTGATTTTTGGGAAAAAGCAGATTTTGCATGATAAAGGGCAAATTTTAATTGATCTTCATCAATAATATTCTCTGAACTTATAATCTGGTAATAAAGCCCAAATTTATGAAAAAAAAATTCTTTAAGAATAACAAAATTACTAATTAATGAATTTTTTATTGGTGAATCTTTATAATTTGTTAAGTACGATGTAGGAGGACCAGTAAATAAGGTAAATGCAATTGACAAATCCTCATCAACACTAATAATTTTTCCCATTTCATCAACTTCTATAAAAATTTTAAAATTAAGACAATTAATTAATCTTCAAAAATATATTTACCTGCTTTTTTCATAAATTGAGTTGACATATAGTTATGAAAATCAATATCTTCTGCTTCCCAAGGATAATGGATCCAACCAGAACCTGTAATTTCTCCTACATAATATCTTTTTATTGCTCCAGGAATCATTCCTTTCTTTTCTTTTTTTTTGTCATGAAGGACCAAAACAGCAATTTCCTTGGGATCACATTTTAATAATTCTTGAAGAGTATATTCCAATGTTAAACCACTGTCATTAACTTCATCAACTAATAGAATTTTCTTTCCTCGTATTTTCTCTTGATCATTTTCTAACCATTGAATTTTAATAAGAGTAGGTTTTGGATTATTATCATCATCATAATAAGAAAGACCAACTGTAAGCACTTTTTTATCCATATAAATTTTTAAAATTCGTGCAGGAATAAAGCCACCAGTACCAATTGCAATCATAAAATCAGGATCAAATTGATCTTCTTCAATTTGACTTGCTACCTTTCGGACAAGGCGGTGCATTTGGGTATATGTAAAATAATATTCACCATCTTTTATTTTATGATTTGTTGACATACTTAAAATTCCGTTCACCATATATTAAAGAATAATTATGAAAAGCAAACAATGGTATTGAATTTAATGACATTTCCTTGAATTTTTTATCAATATAAATAAGTAAGAAAAGACCCGTTTTTATTTGAAAACTAAATATTTGTATCTTATAATGATAAATTCCAATTAAGCCATTGAGGAAATACATCGTTATTCGTTTTAATCAGTATTCCCAGCACTAATAATAAAATATTCCCGACTACAAAAATCCAATCTTTAAATTTAAATTTTAGAGGAATATAAAAGGTAGGCCTTTTATTAATACCAAATGCTCGAGTTTCTAAAGCTTCCGCCACATGGAATGCTCTTCGTATAGAATTCATTAAGAGAGGAATTAATAGTGGAAATAGATTTTTAATTTGATTAATAAAACCTCCTTCTTCAATCTTATGACCTCTTGATAATTGAGCTTCTGTAATAATTTCAGTTTCTCTGGCCATAGTAGGAATAAATCTGAAAGATAAAGATAAAGCGAAAGCAATAGGGTATGGAGTTCTTATAGAAATTAAACTTTGAGTTAAATCTTCTGGTAGAGTAGTTTGGAAATAAAGAGAAAATATAATCATAAAAATAAAAATTCGTAGAATTACAATTAAAGCCAAATTAAATGAAAATATGTATGAATTTAAGAGTAAAATGAAGAGAAAAATA
>CAYPTZ010000170.1:0-4393 GCA_964413395.1 uncultured archaeon
CCTCTTTGCTCATAGTTAAAAAATTTCATGTATATTGAGAAATTACTAAAATACTAGTTATAAAATTTGAATTTAAATTGAATTGGTATGGATTTGGACAGTCCTTTTTTTTCAATTCTGATTAATTTTTTCTCACTAATGTATATAAAACCTAAAAATTCAAATTTTATGGGCAATTTTTCTTCATAGTTCTATGAGGTTTTCAGGTTTTTTTTGACTTTGAAAATTTCAAGAAATATAATTATAAAGGTAATTTTAATGGTAAAAGTAAGAAACCCTCAAGAGATCACTGACATGGTCCAAAAGGGTAGTTATAGTAAAAAGCGTATCTTTTCTATTGTCGCACATATTGATCATGGGAAAACAACAACTTCCGATTTTCTATTGGGTCGGGCGGGTCTTATGCGACCAGAAGATCAAGGTGCCATGCAAGCTATGGATAGCGATGATGAGGAACAAGCACGAGGAATTACAATTTTTACTTCTGTTGTATTATTAGCTTTTGATGATAAAAGAGAAGGGAAAGAAGGTGATGAATCATATATTTTTCAAATCAATGATACACCAGGCCATTTATCATTTACAGGTGAAGTTTCTCGAGCATTACGAACATCAGATGGTGCAATCCTATTAGTGGATGCCTTAGAAGGTATGATGACTCAAACAGAAACAAATATTCGGTTATCTGTTGGAAATGAAAAATGTAAACCAGTAGTGTTTATCAATAAAGTCGATCGATTGATTTCAGAATTAAGATTAGAACCTGCCGAAGTATATAAACGTGTAGATGAAATTATCAATGATGTTAATAATTTAATCCGAGAATTACAACCAGAAGGATCCAATTGGACAGTAGATTTTGCAAAAAGTAATGTTGCTCTCGGTTCCGCAAAACATGGATGGGGTTTTACAATGGAAATTCTTAAACAAAATAAAATCAAACCAACATTTGTATTTGAAAAATATAATGAAGGGGATATTGAATATTTAAGAAAAAATCTTCCATTAGATGAAAGCTTATTACGGATGGTTATCGATCATTTACCAGATCCAATTACAGGATCCCAATTAAGAATGAAGCATATTGTTTCGGGAGTAGATTGGGAATCAGATTTAGGAAAATCAATACTCAATTCTGACCCTAGTGGAGAATTATTGGGTATGATTGCCAAAGTATTCATCGATCCAAAAAGTTTTCGACCTACGTTAATTGGTAGAGTCTTCTCAGGATCATTAAGTCAAGGAGATACCATCTATTTAGTGAATCAAAAGAAATCTTATAAAGTTAAACGATTAGGAGTAATGGAAATTACAGATTTATTAGATATGAATATGGTACCTGCTGGAAATCTTTTTGCAGTTTTTGGTTTTATTTGTCCCTCTGGAGAATCTTTTGTTCGAAAAGAATTTGCAGAAACATTCGAGAATAAAGATGACATCCCAAGGTTCGAAAGTATAAAATACTCATGTGAAGCGGTAGTTTCCCGATCTATTACCCCAATGGATCCTTCTGATTTAGGAAAATTAGGAGAAGTTACTTCAAAATGGTTAATGGCAGATAATACAGCAAAATTTTCCCTTAATAAAGAATCTAAAGAATATGTGTTAAGTGGAATTGATCCTTTACAAATTGAAATTTTAACAAAACGAATTAATAAGCAAGTTAAAATTAAGATTGGTGAACCTATTATCGTATATCGAGAAATGGTGACAGAGAATGGAATAGAATTTTTCACTAAATCACCTAATGGTCATAATCGAATGAAGATGACAGTTCAAGTTTTAGATCCAGAAGCAACAAAACTCAGTTTAGATGGTGAAATCCATGAAATGATGGATCGAAAAACTATGGGTAAAATTTTACGAGAAAAAGCAGGTTGGGATACAAAAGAAGCTCGAAAAATTTGGGACACCTATGAAGGAAATATTTTGGTAGATGGTTCCAAAGGTCTTCAACGGATGGATCGAATTAAATCTGCAGTTATTGATTCATTCCGCTCATTTGTTGAAGCCGGCCCTTTAGCTAAAGAACCAGTAATGGGAATTAAAGCCGTATTTACAGATTGTATTGTTCATTCAGATCCTGCACACACAGGTTTTGGTGAAATTGCAACAATGGTGAATTCTAACTTAGCATTAGGTTTCCTTAGCGCAAAACCAAAAATGTTCGAACCTATTCAAAAATGCGATGTTAAAACTCCAAATGGCACAGAAGGTGGAATAATAAAAGTATTGACTCAACATCGAGGTCAAATTGCTGAAATTGTACCAGATGGCGCATACATGCGAGTTCGTGGAAAATTACCCGCTTCGGAATTAAGTAAAGGTATTGCCGATGATTTTCGAGGTGCAACACAAGGTCGAGCCTTCTTTGGATATCAATTTATTGGATTTGAACCCATTCCAAAAGCTCTTATGGAAAAATATATTTTTGAAATTAGAAAACGTAAGGAAATGGTTCTATCAATGCCAGATGGCAGTAATTTCCAACGTTTTGTTTATCGGAGAACATAATTCTCTCTTTTTTTCTTTTTATCTACATTTTAAGATTGTATCTTTTATCTCATAATCACTAACACCATTTATTAAGCAAAATTACTTCATTATTATCATACATAACATAAGAAGCAAACCATATGGAATCTCAAAAATATTCAATAAATACTTTTTTAATGAAGATAGAACCAATAAAGATCACAAGCATTCCAATAGAGATAAGAGGCTATTTCAATTTTGAACAACCTCCAAAAGGTATAGTAATTGATGGTGAATTCTCGATTTCTATGGAACATAAAAATCCAATAATCAATTTAGATAAAAATCCTTCTTCAATTTCACAGATATATAATCCATTTCTTGAAATTATTTTCACAAGACTCCAAGATAAATGCCAATTAATATTACCCTGTTATAGAATTTTATCTGTAGAAATGAATGGACAGGAATTACATTGTAGATTCATCGCTCATGGTTCAAAACCGATTCAAAATACTAATTCTAATGACAAATTTGCTTGGGGAGATATCATTTTTAAAGGAGATATCAAACAATTACAATTACTTCATAAAACTTTTCTACAAATTTTATATATTAGTAATAAATCTAAAAAACCAAGATGCAAAATTTGTCAAGGTTTAAAATTTCTAATTTATCATGAAATTGATAATCCTAATATGATGATTACAAATAAAAACTTGATATGTTTTGATTGTTTGCAATCAAATATTAACTATTATAACTCTTTGTTTACTGAACTACAAACATTTATCAATTCACAAGAAAAAATTCAAGATTCAGAAGAATTTATAGAAAAAATTGAAGTTGGTCTTAATCTGGCGGAAAATTTAGGAAATGAATCGTTTAAAATGGAAATTCTAATTTTACAAGCTCTATTTCTTATAAAACTCAATGATACAGAATCAATACAAAATAGCATTGAATTATTGGAAAATATTGTTTTATTTGCTTCAAGTTGGAAATTAGATGAGATAACTGAGAAAGCCACTCAACTACTTGATAAAACAAAGAAATCATTAAATGAGAATGAAAAAGAACAATTAGAACATACTATAACACAAACTGGAATATACTTTCTTCAAAAAGCTAAGCAATATGAAATGCAGGGAAAATATCAAAATTCAATAAATTGTATATATAAAGCTGCTGAACCTTTAGTAGAAAGTGGAATCTGGGATGACAAAGATCTAAGAACAGCTCAAGGTGAAGTAGCAAGATTAAAAGCAATTATTAGAAGTAAAAATAAGGAACAAAATTTAGAGAGAGTGAAAATTCCAGAAATTAAGAATATGCAATTGAATAAAGCGCAACCGATTCAATCAGATGAACCAATAAACAATGATTTTTTAGATTTGCATGAACAATCTAATATAAACACAGAAGACTTTAACAGAGAAATGAGTAAAAATAATTTTGAATTCAATAAATTAGAAGAAGATCCAATAGATTTAGGTTTGGCTCAAATGGATAATTTAGATTTTACCATAAAAGAACCAATTAAAGCTAATGATTTAAAAATAACAGCAAGAAAAGAGTTAAAAAATAATATTATGGAACCGATTAAAATAGAAGTCCCAGATCATGAAATAGAAGCTAAAAAAACAGAAAAACCTAGTGAAGAAGAAACAAAATTTGAATTAGAGCTAAAAGAACTTGAAAAAACCTTACAAAAAAAAAACACCATTTCAAACGAACCTCCAAAATTAGAATTTACACTTCCTGATGACATTCCTATGGATGAAGATGCCGAAGCTCTTGCAGAAGCACTAAATTATAAACCAGATCAAAATGAAATTCAAAATTTACAACCAAATAAATTATCAAAATTAGAATTTACACTTCCTGATGACATTCCTATGGATGAAGATGCCGAAGC
>CAYPTZ010000170.1:4493-7149 GCA_964413395.1 uncultured archaeon
TCTTGCTGAAGCGCTAAATTATACTCCAGATCAAAACGATATTCAAAATTTACAATCAAACCCACCATCTAAAATAGATTTTTCACTCCCTGAGAACATACCTATGAACGAAGACATCAAAAGTCTTGAAGACCCATTTAATTCTTCATCTGGCCAAATAGATTCTGAAAATCGAATAATAAATGAAAATGATCCCCTTTCTATGCTTGAACGGAAGGTAGTTGAATCTAATAAAGTAGGATTTCAAGAAGTTTCGAGTTCGAATAAATCAATATTTGGATTAGGAGTTATTCAACCTCATGAAACAAAAAAACAAAATAATAGAAAAATGTTTGAACTATTCAGTTATAATAGTAAACCAGATTTTCCTAATCCTAAACAGCAAACTTCTGAAACAGGACAAAAATCTATTTCTTCAAAAAAAAAAAATGTATTATTAAACCGATCAAAATCAATGAAAAAAAAAAAACAAAAGGTATTAATTTGTCCAATGTGCGCAAAAACATCTAAAGCATGTAATTGTGGTTATATGAGAGCAGTAAATAAAAAATAGATATTATTTATGTATATAAGGTAAAATATGAAGATGAAGATTGGTAATGCTTTGACTTGCAATTTTAGATATTTTTCTTTTTTCTGCAGATCCCACATCAACTATTTTTAGGTTATCTATTTGATTTTTTTGTAAAAAATCGATTAAAAAAGGTTCGAATAGACGAAAGGATCTAACTATTTCAATATAGAGATGATTATCTTTTTCATAAGCATCTGGATGCTTTTCTAAAAATTTTGTATAGTAAGGTTCTTTATGCACTTTTGGACCTTTTCGTAAATATACATTTTCTAATTCTAGCTTTTCAACATATAGTGAAAGGGCATATTGACCTGAAATACTATTGAATAAAAGTTCACCATTGATCTCACCAAATCTAGGATATAAAGTGTTTTCATTTTTTCCATGTTGAATTATTTTATCTAATAATCGATAGATTTTATCTCGGAATTTTGTATAATGGTCAATATTTTCTTGTTTAAATTCAATATAAAAATAATGTTTTAATAGTTGAGGAGAAATCGCAATATTTTGAAATATGGATATCTCTTGTTTTAAAAATAAATTCAGATTTGGAACTTTTAAAAAAGTTGAAATTTGATTATTCATAAAATGATAGGCTCTCGGGGAAATTGATGAACCTACATTTCTTCTTGGATCTATAGGATCAATTATAATTAGATAATCATTTTGAAAAAAAATGCGTTTAACTTTTTCAAAAGATTTTTCAAAATAGTTGTTGATTTTATTTTGTTTGATTTTTTTTGAATATATTACTTTTTTGTTTAATTTATAAAAATTTCTAAATAAATCTCCGATAGTTCCATAATATTCTATCAATAATTCAGCGCTATAGCCAATAAATCCACTTCTACCTATTGGACTTTTATCTCCATAACAATAATTTGATTGAAAAAAATGTTTAAGTAATCGAACATCATTCTTCTGATGGAATGATAAGTTATCTCGTATAAAGCGACTATGATGAGGAGTCCTATCAACAGCAGTAATAGGTCCATTTTTTTCTATATAATCTGCAGTTAAATCAAAACAAATAACAATATCCAAATCAATATTCTCTAGTTTGGCTGAAACATAAGGATGTTCTGCATAGCTTAAATGAATATCTTCAATATTTTTTGATTTTAAACAGGGAATAATCCATTGAGTAGTTATTTTTTTTAAAAATTGCCTAATATATTCTTTGCGGTCTTTCTTAGAAGAAAATTTTTGCTTTAATATAATATTGGGATCTAAACCTATAAAAATATCAATATCTGCAGCATTTCTTAAGGCAGTTTGTTTAATTCCTGTAGAGCCTTCAGGTTCAATATACTTTATGGTAATTATTTCAGGAATTTTACTATTGAATAATATTTTCATGATATATTGTATAATTTTATTGAAATGAAGCAATTCAGAGTCTAATGGTGTGATTTCATTTAAAAAAGGAGTTAACAGGGATTTTATTTTAGTATCGTTATTTTGCATAGTCATTATAATTTTACTCATTATTTGATCTAAATTCTTTACTGCGTTGGATTAATACATCAATAAATTCATCTTCAGGAATATTAAATGCATCTGATAAAACATCTTGAGAACCATCTTCTATTATTCGTGGAATTTTTAATAATGAAGCATTGATTGTTCCTTTTTTAGAATTTTCATCGTTATTTTCTATTTTTTTTGAGAGAAATTCGATGCATTGTATGGAACCTCCAAAAACCGTAATTCTAGAAGAATATCCTGATTTGAAGAACCTTCCATCAGGTAAATTCCCAAGTAATTGGAATTCAGTGTCAGTTTTTCGATTTAGGAAAAAAGATGTTAATGTTTCTTGAGGAAAATAAACTTGATTATTAACTAGTATCATTTCTGTTTTAAATGTATCAATTGGGTTTAATTTCTTAATTTTTGAAAGAGTCTTAGATATATTAGGTTTATTAAAAACATGAATTTTTTCTTCGGTTATTCTTTCTCGCCATGATGGATCTTGATTTAATTGAAGTTTTTTTGCAAAATCAATATCATATGAGCCATCTTCTGATAAATGAAGATTATGATTTATCAGATGATTGTAGTTATTATAACTACAATACA
>CAYPTZ010000171.1:0-7147 GCA_964413395.1 uncultured archaeon
GAAAGTCAAAGTGTAAGTAAAAAAGAAATGATTGAAAATCATATTGGGAAAAAACGATGGTATAATACCATTGAATTTCCAATAATCGTTCCAAATAAGCCTCCAATAGTGGGTGTTATTCTAAACGATATCACAGAGATTGAAAAATCAGAAGCAATTATTAATAAACGAGAAAAAGAGCTTGCAGAAAGTGAGGTAATTTTTTCACATTTCATGAATAATGTCCCAGGAAAAGTAATTTTAAAGAATAATCAAGGTAAATTCCTCTTTATCAACAAATATGCCCAAGATCATTTCTTTCCAGAAAATTGGATGAATAAAAGTACTCATGAACTCTTTGGAAAAGACCGTTCATATGATATATTTACTAATGATAAAGATGTATTTGAAAAACAAAAAATTGAGAAAGAAGTCTCCTTATTGGATAAAAATGGTCAATTGAAGCATTTTAATTATACCAAAATGTTAATTCAGCAACCAAATGAAGACCCTATCATTGGTTTAATATCTTTAGACATAACAGAGGCAAAAAATTTAGAACTGGAATTAGGAAAAACTCAAAAATTAGAATCTCTTGGAGTGCTAGCAGGGGGAATTGCCCATGATTTCAATAATATTCTCACAACTATACTTGGAAATTTATCACTAATGAAATTTACTATTGATGAACAATCAGAAATTTATGAATCTATTAGCACTATTGAAAAAGCAACAGAAAAAGCAAAAAACCTGACAAATCAATTATTGACTTTTTCAAAAGGAGGATCTCCATTCAAAGAAGCTGCAGATATTCAAGAAATTGTTCAAGATTCAGCTTCCTTCATTTTGCATGGAAAGAAATCAAAATTTAATTTTGAAGTAATTGAGACTCCTTGGTCGGTTGAAGTAGATAAAGGACAGATCAACCAAGTTTTAAATAATATTATTATTAATGCAGATCAAGCTATGACTCATGGTGGAATAATTACAATTCGTATTTCAAATGAGGATGTCAAAAAGCGATCACATCTTTCATTGAAGTCTGGGAAATATATCAAAATAGAGATTGAAGATTATGGATCAGGAATTCCATATGAGAACCAAACAAAAATATTTGACCCTTATTTCTCAACAAAATCTCAAGGAAATGGCCTTGGATTGGCAACAAGTTTTTCAATAATCAACAAACACAAAGGATTATTAACTTTCAAATCAATTCCAGGATTTGGAACAACTTTTTATATTTATTTACCTGCAATGAAAAATAAGCCAAAAAAAATTAAAACCCCATTAGATAATCAAAATTATTCATATGATTATAATTTGAAAATTTTGGTAATGGATGATGAAGATGATATTTTGATTACTTCTGATAAAATGATAAAAAATCTTCATTCTCATCCATATCTAGTTCATGATGGATATGATGCTATCGAAGTATTTTTAGAAGAAGAGGCAATCAAGGAACCATTTGATTGTGCAATTTTAGATGTTACTATACCAGGAGGAATGGGAGGAAAAGAAGTTTTAGGTAAATTAAAAAAAATAAATCCAGATTTTATTTCAATAGTATCTTCAGGATATTCAAATAATCCAATAATGGCCAATTATTCTAAATATGGATTTAATTACGCTCTCCCTAAACCGTATACCCTCGAAGAGTTGAATTTTATACTACATCAAATTTATGAAGAGAAATTTAAAACAAAAAAATCTTCCTAAAATGCTGTTATTTATTGCTCAAATTGATAGATATAAGATTTGATTAAATATTGAGATGTTAAAATAAGAATAAATTAGAGCCAGCTATGAGATTCGCACTCATGAAAAGAGGATATCGGCTCCAAAAATTATTTCAGAACTGCAGTCCCCCGCCTTAGGCTACTTGGCTAAGCTGGCTCGAGATATGAATAAAAAGTATCTAAATATATAAAAGGTAACATATTTTTTAAGATTTTTGGAATAAGAATTAAATAAAAGATAAAAAAAGATGAATATTGAAATTCATCCAATTATTCAATATCATAATGCAAAACTATCATTTCATTTATCAAATAGCAGAATAACTATTCTTTAGTTGTTTTTTTCTTTTCGATGAAATAATCCAGAATGTTTTTTATTCTCACTATTACAATTAACACAACATTTTGCATTAATATTCTTTTCCCATCCACAATTTGGACAAATATAGATAAAATTGTGATAAAGATGAGTTTTTAATTTTTCTTCAAAATTATTTTTTGAAATCAAAGTTCTAGTATAATGATCAAACATCTAATCACCTATAATTCCTCTTTATTTGTAATAATGACGACATAATTGTCATTTATTCCAAAATATAGAGATAAATATACATATAAAAAGTTAAGTAATGATAATTTCATTAAATTATGATACCACAATAAGAAAATAATTAATAAATTCTACGAGAAATCAATCAAAACAATTTCCTCGTATATATTATTGAGAATTAAATAAGAAATAGGAATATTTTGGTATATCATTTCATTTCTTAATATTTTCAATGAAAAAAACAGAAGTTTTTCTTATTTTTAATACATTATGGATAAACAATAAAACCTGTTTTTATATTACGCTTAAATCCTACCTTTTCATAAAAATTTAAAACATACTCATCTTTTGAACCAGTTAACAACATTACTTTATAACATTTTTGGATTTTCGCATATTCCAGAGCAAAATTTAAGACATCCTTAGCAAATCCTTTATTACGGTATTTTTTATCAGTAATAACATTTTCAATAAGTGCATAAGGAGATGCTCCATGAGTTAAGTTTAAAATAATCGTCATATTGCATGTTGAAACAATATTATTCATATATTCAAGAACAAAATAATGTAATGAAGGAGTTTTAAGAATTTTATCCCATAATTTTTTTAAATAGTCTAGATCTGGTAATATCTCAGAAAATTTAAATTGTGAATAAAGGTTAAGAATACTATTCAAATCATCACTTTTTGCTTTTCTAATTATATAATTATTACTCATATAAACAACATAGTCATTCCATAATTATAAAGATTATATTGATTATTTTCTTCTCTGTAGTAATATGTATAACTTCATTCATAAACTAAAATAAGGAATTTTAATTATTTACCTTATGATAAAAATTTTTAATGATTTGGAAAATGTCATGCAAGATTTCAAACCTATTAAAGAAAATGAAGTTACTATGTATGTTTGTGGAGTTACAGTATATGATTCACCGCATTTAGGTCATGCATATTCAGCTGTTGCCTTTGATATAATTCGTCGATATTTAGAATATCGCAAATATCATGTAAAATATGTAATGAATTATACAGATGTAGATGATAAAATGATCAAAAGAGCAAACGAAAAAAATACAGACATTTTTCATATTGCCCAAAAATATATCGATGAATATGAACGAATGCAAAAAATCCTTAAAATCAAAACACCTACAATTAAACCTCGAGCAACTGAGGAAATACCCGACATAATTAAAATGATTCAAGATTTAGAAAAAAAAGGATATGTATATGAAAGTGAAGGTAGTGTTTATTTTGATACCAGTAAATTAAAAGGTTACAAAAATTATTTTCGCAAAAAATTATCCAAAGAGGATGATATTATAGATTTTACACACTGTGATTTTGCTCAAGAAAAGCGAAATATCGAAGATTTTGTATTATGGAAGAAAAAAAAAGATGGAGAACCATTTTGGTCTTCACCATGGGGAGAAGGAAGACCAGGGTGGCATATAGAATGTTCAGTAATGGCAATAAAATACCTTGGAAATAGTATTGATATTCATGGAGGAGGAAAAGATTTATGCCGCCCTCATCATCAAAATGAAATTGCTCAATCAGAATGTGCCACAGGATCAAAATTTGTTAATTATTGGATCCATAATGGATTCTTAAATGTTGATAATCAAAAAATGGGAAAATCTTTAGGAAATTTTATACCATTAAATGAAATGCTAGATAAATTTTCTGGGACTTTTCTACGTTATTATTTTGCAACAGCATACTATAGAACTCCAATTAATTTTAGCATGGATAAATTGGAAGAGGGAAAAAAAAATTTGAATAAAATTCAAATCTTTTATAAAAAAATATCAGAATATACAAATTTAATCACTAAAGATGAGAATATAGAATTATATGAGAGCCAAAACACCACAGTGAGTAACATTATCAGCGAATTTCATAATGCAATGGATCAAGATTTTAATACAGCTAAAGCAATGGGATATTTCTTTGCATTAATTAATTATATTTCAAAGGATAGTCTCAATAAAAATCTTCCAATAAATCAATCAATTCAAAGTTCAATAGTTAAATTTTTGTTAGATATTGACAATGTTTTTAAGTTTATTGTTGATAAATCTGTAGAAAGTAATGATTCAGAATCAATTTGGAAAAATCGCTATGAAGAATTAATTATAAAATTACTAGATTTTAGAAAAAATGCGAAAAAGAAAAAAAAATATGATTTAGCTGATAGTATTCGTGATTTAATTTCAGAGACAGGTATAGTAATAAATGATATGGGAGAAGATTATTCCTATACCATAAATTAATTTTTTTATTTTCATCTCAATTCTTATAATTGACTAAAATTTTCTTAGTAAATTTTTAATCAAATAAATATAATTATAAATATTAACAAACAAATCTTAAAAGGTTCTGATAATATGGAGAATAAAGAGGATGAAATTGTTAATCTTATTGCTGATAAACTGAGAAATCTTGATATAAAACAAATCAACCTCATTATTTCAAAAGTATTAGATAAATTTTCACATAATGAATCAAGCGTTGGGGCGGGGAAACAAGAGTATTTTAATCTTCTTTATATTCTAAATCAAATGCCTTTCCCTATAGCTATATCTAAAGACGAGAATACAAATTATTTTATAAACAATAAATTCACAGAATTATATGGATATTCTATTGAAGATATTCCTAATGAAAGAACTTGGATGAAAAAAGCCTATCCAGATCCAAAATACTTAAAAGAAATTAATGCTGAATATAATTCTCCTAATTTTTCAAGATATTTACCATATCACCGGAAGATTTCATGCAAGAATAATAAAATACGTTATGCAATTCTCCAAGATATTGACGTTCTAAATAAAAAATTTACTTTTTTTCAAGATATTACTGAATTGAAGTTTGCTGAAGCAAATATTATTTCACGAGAACGAGAATATAATGAAATATACAATAGTTCACGAGATATGATTATTTTTATTGATACAAATTTATGCATTCAAAGATTCAATCCAGCAACAACTAAAATTTTTGGATATACTGAAGAACAAGTAAAAAATAAACCTATCTTCAAATTCATACTTCCTGAATATCATGCATTAATTAAAACAACTATTTCAAATAAATCCTCTAGAGATAATGGTGCAATGATATATGAAATGGCAATTCGCAAAGAAAATGGAGATATTATTAATACAGAGTCGTTTTCCAAATCAATTTTCAGAGAGGGCAAATTTTATGGAATTCTCGCAATTATCAGAGATACCAGTATGCGTGAAAGATTTACAGCAGAACGTTTGAGGCAACAAAAATTAGAATCAATTGAACTGCTTACAGGGGGTCTTGCACACGATTTTAATAATATTTTAGTGTCAATAATGGGGAATATTAGCTTATTACAATTAGATGAAGATAATTTTAATACTGAACAAAAGGAAATTTTAACAGATTTAGAAAGAGCTACTGGTGATGCAGGAGAACTCGCAAAACAATTATTAACTTTTTCAAGGGGAGGTTCTCCAACAAAAAAAACCATAATTATTTCTGAATTTATAAAAAATAGCGCAAATTTCATTACTAGAGGGACCAAATGTAAATGTGAATTTCAATTTCAAGAAAAATTACCTTCAATTGAAGTTGATGCAGGACAAATAAATCAGGTGATTAATAATTTATTAATTAATGCAATTCAAGCAATGCCTAATGGTGGAAATATTCAAGTTAGCGCCATCAAAGAGAAAATTAACTACGAATCAATAATTCCTTTAATTCCAGGAGAATATCTTAAAATAATTGTTAAAGATCGTGGTTTAGGAATTCCAAAAAATACTCAACAAAGAATATTTGATCCATATTTTACAACTAAATTAAAAGGGAATGGACTTGGTTTGGCGACAAGTTATTCTATCATCAAAAAACATCACGGACATATCACATTTAGTTCAAAAGTTGGAGAAGGAACCTCATTTTTTATATACCTTCCATTTCAACAAAATTGAAAAATAAGGAATAAATAATTCTAAAAAAAAAAAAATTATTTCAAATATTGTTCAAAATATGATTGAGGATGATTGCATGATGGACAGATTTTAGGAGGCTTTGTTCCATAATGAATGTAACCACATTCTCGACAAAGCCAATAGATTTTTTCTTTTCTCTCAAAAATTATTCCCTTTTCAATATCATTTAATAATTTTTTAAAAACTTCTTCATGATGTTCTTCAGCTACAGCAATAGCTCTTATTTGAGCCGCAATATTAGCAAATCCTTCTTTTTCAGCAATTTCTGCCATTTCAGGATATAATTTGCTATATTCCATGTGTTCGCCTACAATTGCTGCCTTTAAATTATCAATAGTCGTTTCATATGTTGTTGGAACATGAATTTTATCCAAAAAAAGTTCTTCTTTTGGAAGATTTAATTCCTTTTCTAAGGATTTATACATCCGGAAAAAATTTTTTCCATGAGTCTTTTCTTGAGTAGATATCTCAAAGAATAATCCTGCAATTTGTTCATATCCTTCCTTTTTTGCGATTTTTCCATAAAAATCATATCTATTTCGGGCTTGAGATTCCCCTAAAGACCATTAATACATTAATAGGTGTCTGTTTCATAATGTTCACACATTATTTTAAGAAGAATAAAATAAGAAACTATTTAATTTTATTCATCATATTTAAAAAATTACAGATTTTTCTATTTACTAATTCACAACTTCATCATAAAAAAAGGAAATAAATTCCATACTCTGGGTAAAGGCACTTTTTTTATCTATAATTGCCTCAAAATGAATAAGTCCCTCTTTAATTGATATATTATTAAATTTAGCTTCAAATTTTTTAAAAAATGTTATAAAACTCTCTTCTTTAATAATATTAAAATCTTCAATTAATTGAAT
>CAYPTZ010000172.1:0-7104 GCA_964413395.1 uncultured archaeon
TAATATTTTGAAGAATTTTATTCCAATTTTCTTTTTTCCAACAATTTAATGATTTCTCAACTAAATTTATTATATTTTCGGAATGAATATGAGCTATTTGGGGATTAAAAAAGATCTCACTGGCTTTATATCTTTCTTTTTTTAAAACTAAATGATTTCCATCAGGTAAGTTTATAGAATAATCAAAATCATTACTTCCATTTGAAATTTTTTTATATATTTCTTCCAAATCTAAAGAATTTCGCACTGCCTCTTTTTTAATAATTTCTACGGATTCAATTAATGGAAATTTTGATTTATATTGAAATTTTGTGAGTATTACTTCAATTAAATATCGAGTAATGTGTTGTCCACCAACATGTAAAATAAAATTAGCTTCTTTTTTATGGTCATATTCAAAAATAGTACTAATTCGAGAACTAAACATCCCAATATCAATAATAAGTCCAGATTTAATTTTCATTTTAGCTAGAATTGCATCTATTTGGGATATAAAAGCAATAATATTAATTTTTAGATAATTAAATATACCTGTTTTAATTTCAGAAAGATCATCGGAAGTAATATATGTAGGATATACGATTATTAGAGCGGATTGTTCAGGATTTATTTCCAATTCATCTAGAGTATGTTTTATCAATTCAATCAATGAGATGAAATCCTTTTCTTTCATAAAAAATTCGGTTTCAAGCGTATCTCGATATTTTAAAGCTTGATTGCCATAATATCTTCTCTTATTAATGCTAGATAATCCAGAACTAAAATCCTTTTTGATAATAGGATAATCAGAATCAGCAATAATTGCAGGTATTCGTATTTGATAATGTTTTTCACCTGCAAATCCAAAGAGGATCTCATATGAACCAAGATCAATAATAATGATATTATTCTTGTTTTTTATTGTAGTCCATCTCCTCTAATATGAAATGGGAGAGTACTCTTAAAAAATTAGTGAAAGAAATAGCTTTTAAAAAAAAAACTAAGGGGTTTTTATTTTTCATATATGTCGTATAATTCACTAATACTTTGTTGTAATTTAAACTCCCGTATTTGTAAGTTTAGAAGTTCAATGGTTTTTTTAAAACTTTTCGAGACTTTCTTGTAATCAATATCACTAAAACGTTCAACTTCATCTCTTTTCATTGTAAAATCTTTCAAACCTTTTTTAATCTTAATTTCTATCTCCTTTAAAACTCCTTCCATTGATTTGATATTGACTTCATTGAAAGCATGCATTTTTTTTAATATTGTTAAAATAGATTCATAATTAATCCCCCAAAACTCATAACGACTTTTATATGCATCTGCGATTTGGCTGAAAAAAATGGAGACATCCTTCCAATAATTTCCCGTAGCTTTATTTGATTTAATATCATCAATTTTTATTGTAGAATCCGGAAGTGAAGGTATTATTGGAAATTCAGCAATTACTTGAGGAGAGATTGGTTGGACTTCTTGGCTTTTATCTGATAAAAATGAAGGGTCAGAAACAATATCGGATTGAGTTTGAGCAGTAGAAGACAGATGAGGAATACTATCAGAATCCATATCATTCAGCAAATTTTGTAGTTCTTTAGTTTGATTCAGTTCCTCTCGCTTTTCCTTTTTTTTTATTTCTGGGTTTTCTTCCATAATAGATCCTACTCACTTGATACTTAATTTATTTGTGCCATTTAAATTTTTCAATTTAAAAAAAATCATTTACTATTAATAAACATTTTTTTTACTAAAAAATGATCATTTTGGATTAAATTATTAGTCTTTCGGAGGTCTAAAATTGCATTCTCAAAATGATCCAAGATATGGGAATCAGAACCAATTGACAAAGGTATTTCATGAGCAATTAAATGAGGGAGTAATTCTTTAGATGCAAGCGAATAATTCCATGGATATCTTAAGGAACTTATATTGATTTCAAATAATGTATTTGTAGATTTGCATAAATGCCCTATTTCCATAAGACGTTTATCGAAAATATATGATTTTTTAAAAAAGGATTCATTACCATCTAAAAATCTGAAAATTACGTCCGGATGTGCAATTGAATCAAATAATCTGGTTTTAATCATTTCCTTTTGTAAATCGAAATATTCATCTAACAATTTTTCAAAAGAACCATATTTTTCAATTAAAGCATAAAATTGATTTTTTATGGTAATTTCTTCTTGAGGTTTGATTTCATGAACAGAACCTATAAGATGGTCAAATTGGTTACCATAATTATCGATAAATTCTGTTATTTCGTCAATCATATAATTATAGTAACTAATTTCTAATCCAGATGTTATATGTCCATAATTTTCTTTTAAAAGATCAATTTCATTCAAATATTCATCAATTGTATCTAAATTTAAGCGATTATCTTTATAAAAGGGATGCTCTGGATTAAAATATGCAAATTCAAAATGATCTGCAATTCCGATATGAATTTTATACTTCTCAGATAATGGAATGTAATCTCGGATGTTTGGACCATCTAAATTGTCTACAGACCAATTTGAATGTATATGGAGATCAAAATCCCATCCCGGAGAAATTTTACTAAATATATTGTGAGAATTTCTCTTCATAGTCAAATCTCAAGTATCATTATTATTACTTTCTATAATTTTACTAGTTTTATAATCTGAATTAGCATATTTAATTATATTTTGTGCAATTGACGGACCAATATTCTTTGTTTTTTTTATAGCATCTTCTTCTGCATTAAGTAAATTTTTTAATGTGTGAAATTCTTTTAATAATTCTTGAGCTCGAGAAATATTGATACCAGGAATACCAGAAATAATATATTCTAATTGTTGAGGTATATTTTCAGATATTTTCTTAAATTGAATTGAAAATACTTTCCTATTTTTTTTTAGTTGTTCTTTTTTTGCCAAGGCAAATATAATTTCTGCAGTTTCTCCTTCTGAAGAAGTCTGATAGATAAAAATTTGCATGTTTAGAAGAATACTTGTTAAAGTACCTAAAACAGCTTTTCGACTTATTGTAATAATAGAATTAATATTTCCTTCTAAAATTAAAACAGGAATTGAAAATTGGGCTTTTAATCGGTGTAATTCATTAAAAAGTCGTCCATCCTTAATGGAATTAATGAAATCGTCAATAGATTTTCTTTCAATTCCACATCTTTCTGATATTATATAATCTCCAACGGGATTTTTTTCTAAAGATAGATTTGCATGCATTTCGGATAGCTTTCTACATACTGATGATGCAGTTTCTCTAGAATCAGCAATAATATATGGATTGTCAGTTGATAAGTCAGGTGAAACTTCAATATCCACTTCATTAGATTTAATTTTTAAAGTAGTATCTTTTATGGAAAGATTTTCATTACTTTGACTATGTGAATTATTTTCTCTCGGATTTTGTTTATTCTTCTTCTTTTTTTCCAATTTTTTTTTGGGATCTTCATTGATATATGAGAATAAATCTTTTTTTTCTTTCTTTTTTTTTTGAATGGTCAAGGATTGTTTCATTTCATTTAATACTTGTTTCATTTTTTTTTCACGATTTTTCCCCGCCCAGAAATATCCTTCCTCACGTGTTCCTACCGTCTTAAAAATAATTACTTTTCCAGCACTATTTCTACCCGTCCTACCTCTTCGCTGAATAGTACGAATTTCGCTTGGAACAACATCATAAAAAATAACAACATCACATTCAGAAATATCTAAACCTTCTTCAGCTACAGAAGTTGCAACCAGAGTATTAAAAATACCATTTTTAAATTGTTCAAGAATTAACATTTGATCCTTTTGTGTAAGCCCCTTATCTTTGCCTTTTGATTGCTGACCAACAAAATGTTGAGCTTTTATGAGTTGGTTTTTATTTATTTCACTTACAATATTTTTTACTGTATCACGAAAATGACAAAACACTAAAATGCGTGAATCTAAATTTGTTTTAAATTGTTCCATCAATTCATTCATTAATAAAGAAATTTTTGGATGATCTATATTTCCTGAAATTAAATTATGAACTTTTTCAATTATCAAACCCATCTGATTGCTTGAAAATAATTCTTGTAAAGATTTTCCACCTTTTCCATCAGAAAGATTTTTTATATTTTTATCTAGATATTTCTTTAAAGCAAAAATCCCTTGGGATTCTATTAATTCACTCATATGTGAAATTCGAATAGCATTGGCAAGTAACTTTTTACAAAATAGCAATCGAGGTAAATCTTGTGTTTGTTGTGCCTTAATTATCATATTATCAAGGAGATTTCCAGCAGAAAGTAAATTTTTTCTAGAAATTTCGCGAATATTTGCAGATTCCAAAATTTTGTTCAATTTTAATTCACTATATATTTTTTTATGCATCTCCTCGAAGAGATTAATAATTTCTCTCATTTCAATAGGTAAATCTACATTTTTCCAAATTAATTCAACATCTTGAATATATGGTTTCACATCAGAATCAGAATCAGTTCTCACTTCAATTGCGTTGATGTAGAGATTTTGCATAATTTCTTCAATTTTCTCTTTATTTTTTCCTGGAGAAGCGGTCATCGCTAATATTTTTGGATCCTCTGCTTGGTACATATATTTTTTGGCAATAAAGGTATAGGCGTAATTACCTGTGGCTCTATGAGCCTCATCAAAAATTAAAAGTGAAACTTTCCCTAAATCAATCCTATTAGAGATTAAATCATTTTGAAGTACTTGCGGGGTCATAAAAAAACATTTTATGTTTTCTTTATTATAATTAAAAATTCTTTTTTCTGGATTTTGGGATCCAGTCATCATCAGAAGTGATTCTTCATCGATGTTGGTTAAATCTTTAAAAGTTTGGAGATGTTGTTCAACTAAAGGCCGAGTTGGTGCAAGAAAAATAATTTTCGAATCACTTTTTTTCAATCTCTGAATACTCAATAGTAAAGCTATAATAGTTTTCCCAAGTCCTGTTGGAACTACAACTAGACAATTAGATTTTGAGCAAGTGATAAAAATATCTAATTGATATTTTCTTTTTTTCAATTTATTTTCTTTTAAGAAAGTATGATTGACATATTCTAGTGATCCCAAACCAAATACTCCACAAATTTGAAGATTATCTATATAATTTCTTACAAAAAATGATTTTAAATCTTTAGTAAGTTCTTTTTTTTTAATTTAGTTGAATTTTCTCAAGCACTCTCAGTAAATTATTATCATTTGAAAAATTTTCTCACTTTTTTCTTAATTTTTCTCTCCAAATGTTACATCAAATAAGAAATTAGAACTATAAAAAATCAAAATCATGACCGAGTACAAATGTTAGTGGTAATATTTGCATAATCTTTGAGATGTATATAAAAAATAATTTTCTATAGCGCTAACATATATCCAATGTCTCAGAAAATTCAATTATTATTAATAAAGTAGAATCTTTCTTGATAATTTTACAAGAAGCCCTAGCAATATATGGATGAAATCAATCGATAATCTACAGAAATGCAATATTATTTTCACTAAATCATGTTCTATTTAGATATCTCTTATTCATTGCTATTTAAAAAAACATAGATATAAATTGTTCAAAATATAATAAAAAGTAAAAAAAACAAGGCAATTTTTCCTGACTTGGTTACAAAAATGTCATATTGTTGGTAAATTCTCAAGGCAATTGAATAGAACAAAAAAAAAATGAACGAGTCAAGAAAAATCCTATTGAAAAAAAAAAGGGTTAATTATGAGTTTAAGTAAAAAAAAGAAAAATTTTATTTCTCTTATTGTAATTCTCACATTGATGATTCCTGTGCTGCCAGTTTCTACGGAAATGGTCGATGTAAAGCTAAATGAGGGAGATATTGTGATCTATCAAATGACAAGTGTATCATCAAGTGGAAATATTGAAGGATATATAAAATATGATATTTTATCTATCAAAAATAGTAGTAATCTCGATACAACAATCATTAATTATAATTTGACTATGTCATTGAATCTTGATCCTTGGGAAAATACGGAAGAAAGTGCACAAAATATAAATAGTACGGTGTTAACTAATGCTTCATTAATAGCAGATAGTCTTAATTTAGATACTCCCTTATTTGATATAATTTCAGTTTCACCCGGATTAAAGATTGGAAATTACGCACAAGAAGTTGCAGATGAACTAAATTTTCGCTATAATCAAGTAAATTTTAATGTTCAATCCATTAATTCTAGTAAAGGTATACAATTGAATTATACGATACAGGGTGATAATTGTTCTGATGAATATTATTTTGGTGATGATGGGATTCTTATATCCTTTACAAGAATATCAGATACAGATAATGATGGGGTAGTTGATAGCCATTTTATTATAAAAATATTTTCAATAAATGGAAATCCATATGGATTTGAGACAGACACAACCACTAGCGATACCACAGACACAACTACAAGTGGTTCTACAGATGAAAATCCAAGCATAGTAGGATATTCAAATATTCTAATGATTTCAATGAGCCTGATTACTCTTTATTCATCTATCTATTTAATTAAGAAGCGTAATAATGGCAGATATTAAGGAATCCTTCAATGAAAAATTATCAGTTGTTTTCAACAATCTTTTGAAAAGGTTGTTTTCCTTTTTTTTAAAATTATTCTTACCTTTTTTTTTTAGCACTTTATTTTTTACATTTTTAGTAAAACTAAAAAAAATTTTTTCAGATCATAAAACACTAACATTCGTTCATCGCCAAAATCATGACGATGTACGAATGTTAGTGTTTTGTTTTGTTTTTTTTTTTTGGATTTTCACATTTATGACTTTTAATAATAATAAATTGAATTATATAAAAAATATTATAGCATACTCTACATAATTATTTTTAGAGTCTTTATTATGGCAGTGGAAACAAATTTAGCATCATTAAAATGTGAATCTTGTGAAACAGGCCTTTTTAAAAGATTTGCACATAAAAATAAAAAAGAAAGACTCCAATTACGATCCAAATGTTATCAATGTCCTCAATGCGATAAATTTTTCTGCAATAAATGCTATATTGGTCAATTACTCTGCATTAAATGCATTGATAGACTACCTTCAAGTATAAATGTGAAAATTAACCATTGGGCAGAAAAATCTTGGGAAGATGTGAGAAGTCATAAAATAGTATTTTTA
>CAYPTZ010000173.1:0-7091 GCA_964413395.1 uncultured archaeon
ATAGAGATTTTTCAAAGGATAAAAAATATGATTTCATATATTCTCTTGGAAATTCTTTTTCATTGATTTGGGGTGCTGATGGCCCTAAAAAACTGATTCAAATATTATCGGAAGTAATAAATCCCAATGGAAAATTGTTTTTTCAAATTTTAAATAGTGAATCTCCAAGAGATGGTTATATTATCTCAAATCTAAATAAAAATTCCTATGATTATGAAATTTTTACTCTAAAGCGCTTTTCTGCAGATAATTCAAAAAAAATAATGAATGTTGAATTTTTAAATTTTAGTAAAAATCAAGATGACCTTCGATTTTCTTTTGATATTAAAAAATCTGAATGGAAAATGGTTTCTCAACAAGAAATCATAAATATTTTACAAAAAAATAAATTTTATGAAATCCAATTTTGGGCAAATTATTCTAAAGAGCCATTTTCCAATAAAAAAAGCGATAATATTCTTTATTATGTAAAAAAATTAGATATTAATTAATTTTCTTTCATTATCTAAAAGTGGGAGAAAAACTAAGACATTTCTTATTTTCTCTTTCAAAGATTTATCCGCTGATTCAAAGATATCAAACATAATTCGTACAATCTTTATTCCGAAATGATCATTTAAGATTTTTTTTACAATTCCCAGTTTATTCAAGGAAGAATCAAGATTCTCTTTGATATCAACTAAATTTTGTTTTTCTTTTAATCGTGAAAGAACCGAAAGTAAAAACATTAGACTTGCAGAATTAAAATCATTTCTACGTGCCATTCTTTTTCCAAGTTTCTCATATTTTATTGAAGCACTTGAATAATCTTCTGAATTTAGACATTCAACAATATCGTGATAGTAGGTATTTATCATACTATTTCGTTTTTCTTTTAATTCATCTAATTCTACTTTAATTTTTATCATTTCTTGACTTAAAACTTTAATTTGTTGAGCTTGAAGCGAATAAGATTCATCAAATTTTGAATTGACAGATGATTTTTTTCCTTTTTTCTTTTCTTCATTCGATTCTTTTTTTACGTATTGAGCAATTAAACTAGAAATAAATTGTGATTCCCAATCAAATAAAGGTAATTTTTTTATAAAGTTATCACAAATATCTAATATCATTTCTATTGATTTTTTATTACCCCAATAACGTAGGAATAATTCTATCAAGGTAAAAAAGTCTGATTTGGATAATCTTTCATTTTTTTTCTTGAATTGAAAGAAAAATTTTTCATAATTTAGATAAACATCACTTTGTGGTTTGGCCTTTAATAATGATAAAAATCCTAATATTATCGAAGTTATGGCAAAATCTTCATAATTCCTAATTATTAATTCATCTACCTTTTCAAAATAACTCATCGAAGCCAATTCATATTCTTGTTGAGTAATATAGTTACAACATGCTTTCCAGTATTTTTGCTCTAAGACATTTCGTTTTGAAAATAATTTTGGGTCCATAGTAATTTTGTTAATTAGATGTTTATAGTTGGTTGGAATATTATCTGAATTAGTCAAATTTTGATCTGCTTGATGATTTATAGATTCTATAAGAATAGGTTGATTAATTATATTTTTTAAAATTGATATTTCTTCTGGGAAAAGAGGTAGACAATCATATAATTTAAATGCATTTTGAATTGCTGTCGTGTCATTTCCCTTTATCATATGCATAATATAATTTATTAATTTGATTGAAAAAGTCTTTTTGAAAATATTTTTAGATATGCCAAGATTCTTATACATATCTTCAAGTTTTTTCTTGTATACATTTATATTTTTTAAGATGAAATAAAGAAGAAATCCTATACTCGTGCTGACACCTGCAAGTTCAAATTTTTTTGATTTTATTAGTTTTTTTGCAACATTGTAATAAATCTCAGCAGCTTCAGGTAATTGATTTTTTTTTATTAAATCAAGAGGTGCTTGAAAATAAATATTTTTAAGACTTGTTCGCATTTTTAACAAGTTTTCAGATGCTATCTGTTGATCTCGAGCTTGATTTTCTAATTGATCTAATTGTTCGGCATAAATTTGTAATTCTTGCTTTTTTTGTGCTTTATTAGCTTCAAGATGCGAAATTTTTTCTTCAATATCTTGAATTTTTTTGTAATAATAAGAAGCAACATCAGAATCTATGATTTTTTCATTGTAAGCATTGGCTTCTTGAATATTTTGTTTTTTGACAAAGTAAAAAACAATTTTTGAGTAAATAGAATCTAAATTGTACTGGGTTCCTTCTAAAAAGCTTTTAGAAACTATTTCAATTTCGCTAATAAGGTTAATGGCATCAATAATAGATTTATCATCCCCAATTTTAGCCAATTCGGATGCATAATTTATAAGAAAATGAATAAATATTTCAGATATTTCTTTTGATTCCTCATAAAGCAAATGATTTCGATAAATTTTAACAATAGAATCTATTATAAAGATAATTTCTGAAACATTTTCTTTCTTCATTGAGCGCATTATAGATGATTTTATCTCTGATAAAATAATTTTTAAAAATTCTTTACGATGTAATTCAGGGAAATTCGGTAGTTCTTTTATAAAATTCGATAAATAATCATAATTTAAATAGATTTTAAATTCTTTTTTACAAAGGGTTGAAGCTAGTTGATTTTCAGCAATATTATTAAACCATTTTGATTGTTCCTTGATTATTAAAATTGCTTCTTCTATCTTTTCTTTCTCAATATATCCCTTTGCTATTTCATATGTGTCATTAATAAAATTATGAAAATTTTCTTTTTCATAATCCATATATAAAGAGAGTTTTTTAACTCCTTCATTTATATCGTCAATTTCATTGATTTCTATTTGTTTTTTATTAAAATCTTCTTTCTTAATATATAATTCTGTAATTTGATTTTTTAATTTTAATGATTGAACTTTATGAATTATCAAATCAACTTTTTGAAAATCATTTTTATCAATATATAATTTACAAATTCTGTAAATAAATTGGTCCATATTATCTGACTCAACATTAAAAGTTTCCCAAATATTATATAGTTCATCAAGTGAAAGTTTTGCAGCATCTACATCTCTATTTTGAATATGGTTTTCTAAAGTGCGGGTTAAAACTTTAACTGCTTTTTGTGCTAATATTTTAATTGATTCAAACAATCCTGCTTTTTGATAACGTTGAAAACATAAATATAGTTGAGATTTTGCATATTCATTTTGCCCTTGAGAACTAAGATAATCAGCAACTCCTGCAATTTTATCTGTAATTTCTTCTAAAATTTCAATCATAGAATTATGGTCAAAACGATCAATAATTAGGAATGCATTAGGAATTTCGCATGCTGATATCCATGCATTTATTGCAAGTCTGTAGGCGTTCTCTACAATAATATCGTCCTTAATTTCAAAACGTGCCCAATTTCCAGCATTTTCATATTGTTGGGCAGCAAGAGAGAATTTTTTTTTTAAATTTAATTGATTTCCTTGAATGATTAATTGTTCAACATGCATCCTTTTATACTTTTCAGAATAGATTGGGTTAAATTCATTTATTATTTTGGAAGCTTTTAGCATTCTATTTCCTTTTGCATATAGTGTTGCAGCTTGCTCAGCATATATTTGCCAATCTAAACTACCATCTTTACATTTTATAATCGAAATTTTTTCTAGAAAGCTTGCTGCTGAATTCCATCTGGATTGACTGATATGTTCTTTAGCTTTTGAAAATAATAATGGTATTTGCATCCAAGCAGTTGAGTGATTTATAATTGATTGCCCTGTAATAATAATTTCACACAAATTTTCAATTACTTTATTTATTATATTAATACTATATAAATCTGCGATAAATGCATCATAGGGATAATTTTCCCAAATCCAATTTAATAATTCATTGGTAGGAATACGAATAAAATTAGTCGAATCGCGAAATATTATAATACAGGGGATATTTCTTCGGATCTCGTTAATAATTTTAATCATATCTTTGAAAATATCAACTTCTGATGAAGAATTAGGATTTAAAAAATAGATCAATCCATCCGCCATAGGTATTATATCATCATAAGGAACTTCTTCACTAATTGGAACATCAAGTGTTATATTAATTACATCTTCTTTGAGTGTAAAATGTTTTTCCCACTGAATTACATTAGATTTCTTATTTTTCTGGAGTCCGCTTTCATGGAAATATTGTAGAGCGGAATTTATATCTCCAAGGACAAGGCAGCTGAACATGTATTGCATATTTAATTTGCTCAATGATGATTTATTTTATACAGAATAATATATTTTTTCTAATATAAATTAATATTGGATTTATGCCTGATTCTTTAATTTTTATTAAATTGAATCTAGTTGCTTAAATTATATCATGACTAAATATGCTTATGGACGGTTCGACAAATTATAAAAGCAAGAAACTTGCTCAAGCATTTGTAACAAAACTATCTGAAGAAATTAAAATTCCAGATAAAATTTATCAATCGTTAAAACTCATAGGAAATAATCTTGTTGCTGTAATACCAGGAGATTCAAAAAAAATATCTCTTTTCCTAACAGATGTCTCCCGCATTCTCTTTGTCAAATTAATCCTCGATAAAAGTTCTTTAAACGAATTATTTTTCACATCACTAAGACAAACTTTAAAGGAATTAAGCCTCTCTAATTTATTTTCAACAGGAATATGTTTTAAGGATGATATTTGTGTCTGGGAAGGTGTTTTTGAATTTAATGATGAGGTCAATATGCCTCTGATCAAAGAAAAAATGTCAATTATTGCTCATGTTAACAAGGCAACATTCGAAAAAATAGAAATTGAAGAATAATTTTTTTTTGATAAAATTTGTCTTTTTCAAGAATCATTATTAATAAAAAGTAGAATTCCCCCTAAAAAATAAAATTGTGAAACTTATGCCTAGACATCATAACGCCGATGATAAAATATTTCTTCTCCATCCTACACGTAGGACTATTTATAAAATAATTTGTGAGAATCCTGGAACCTATTTCTATAAATTGATGACACAAGGAAATGAAAAAATTAGTAGTGCGACATTATTATATCATTTGACTAAATTAGTTGATGATGGCCTTATTAAATCTGATAAAATCGATGGAAAACGATTATTTTTTCCTAAAAATTTACGAACCGCCGAAATGGAAAGGGCATATATGTTATTAAAAAACAAAAATGGCCTTAATATATTCCTTTATGTTCTCAATCATGATAATTGCTTTCAAAACGAAATTGCCCGAGAATTGAATATTCATCATGATTCCGTACGGCATCATATTCTTCGATTAGTCGATGCTGAAATGATTAATAAGGTAAAAGTAGGAAAAAGAGTCCATTTTCAGATTGGACGATTAGGCCAAGAATTACTGGAAGGTTCGTTAACTCTTTTTTCTGAAGCCTACATACGGTTTATCATTTCAAAATTAGCTGATGATTGTCATTTTCCAGAAATCATTAAAAGAACCTCTGAACAATTGCAAATACGAGTTGTGTGTCCTAATGAAGATGATATAGAACTTACGATTGATATATCAAATTGGAGTACCGAAATCTTAGATACACCTCTTGAAGATGAAATTCTTGAAAAAAAATAACAAATAATAATTTTATGACGCTCACTATAATCACATACTTTTTTTATCAAATTTCATTATTTAAATTGATAATGGTAATATCCAATTCTGCAAAAAGGAATTTTTCTATTGAGATGTGTAATTTAGAAAATAACCTTGAATTAGTCAGAGATCATCTATTTAGGCAAATGACAGATTCTTTAAATATTGGGAATCAATTAATTCATGAAGAAATGAATGGTTTTTCCATTTTATTAAGGCCGCTTGTAACGGGTTTTTATTCCACAATAATTAAAAAAAATTTAGAGAATGGAACAAAAAAAAGCATTAATGATATGTTAAAAATTTCAAAAGAAATTATACTTAATGGCATAGATATTAAATCAATGGATTTTTATAGCACTTTAGATGAAACTTTTCCTTCATATTTAATCAATGATCAGACTGGAAGGCAATGCAAAAAATCTCATAAAAATTATAAAAGATTGGTTGAAAATCTAAAAAAAACCTATGAAGCTCAAATACTCGGAATAATTCCACTATTAAAAATTAATATTTTAGTAAAAACCTATGATGAATTATGCAGAAAAGCATTTTCAACTGCAATTGAATGCAAAAATATAGTAAAATTGCAAACCGATCAAATGAAAATTGCTCAAGATATTATCCAAGAAGATTTATCGATTTTAAACATTCCAACTAATGGTGCACGATCACTTATTTTTAAAGTTTTAAAAAAAGGATTTAATAAGCAAGTTCAAGTATTCAATGAAGCGATTGATCAAATATATGAAAATAGATGATTCAAATACAAAAAAATATTATTTATATTTTCAAAATCCTTATAAGCCAATAAATAGAAGTAATTTTGAAAAATATGTAATATTTTTTTTTGAGTTTATTGTGATTTTTCTTGTTTATATTATTTTAAATGAAATTGGAGGACAATTCAGTTCCTTAGGTTATTATAGTTCACAACCCGCTGAATTGAAAAATTTCGCCATCCAAGTCTGGATCTCCTATTCTTTGATTATTTTTTTATCTCACATTTTTTCTACAATTTCAACTCTATGTGGTGTTTTATTGGGAGAATTATTGATTGAAATTTCTATAGTTGGTAATGTTAATTTTGTATTACTAATATCTCTTGGTTGGAGTGTTATTTTGCAAGGATGGAAGAAATATTCAAATGGAGATTTTTTAGAAAAATCGAAAATTCAGAATTTAATGAAGATATTTATTATTCAAATGATAGTAATTTTACCAATATTGTATTTATTCTATGATTTTAATTATGAATTTGATAGTTCTATAACTCTATCTTCTGCAAGATTATTATTAGTGACTATTTTTTTTATAAATTCACTCGCAAGTGTTATTTTTGCATGGCTTTGTTTATTGCTTTTAGATACTAAATTAAAACCCTATTTTTTAAAACCTGCCATTAACCATGTAGAGATAAATGATTCTCAGAAAAAAACCGAGATAAATAACCATTATAATTCAGATTCAAATTTTGATTTTACTAATGGGATAGTA
>CAYPTZ010000174.1:0-2003 GCA_964413395.1 uncultured archaeon
TTTCATCACTTTAGGATTTTTATTACATGTAATTTTTACCTCAACTCTTTATGATTATCCTGGAGCAAGATGGATTTTTGTGATTCAGTTTCTTATTGGCTTTTGTTTCTACATATACCATAAATTGTTTAGATATATGTTACCAAAGAACCAATTTATCGTTGAAAATGTCATCTCAGAAAATGATAATATTGTTACTATTCATCTAAAGCCAGTTTTGAAAAATCAAGTGAAATATAAACCTGGTCAGTTTTTGTTTATTAAATTTAAAATAGATTCATTATTAAAGGAAGAACATCCATTTTCAATTTCATCAAATCCTTATGAAAAGGATATATTATCTATCACGGCAAAAAATTTGGGTAATTACACGGAGAAATTATTAGCCCTAAAACCCGGAGTTCGAGCAGTAATTGATTATCCCTATGGAAAATTTAACCATTTATCGGTTAATGAAGATGATATTCTCGTTTTTATGGCGGGTGGAATTGGAATTACTCCCTTTTTAAGTAACTTGGGATATATTCTCAGAAAAGACCCAAAAAAACAAGTCTTTTTACTATGGGGAATTAATGATCAAACAGATTTAATTAAGCAAAATTTTTTGACCAATTTAGAAGAAAATATGGCAAATTTTCATTTCATTCCTATTTTTGCAAAAAGTACAGAAAACATATCTGAAGAACATGGATATATTACTGAAGAGAAAATTAAACGGCTGATTAACGATGAAAAACGAATTTTCCATTATTTTATTTGTGGTCCCCCAATTATGATGGTTAGTATAAAAAAAATTCTTAAAAATTTAGAAATTCCAAAATCACAAATCCATATTGAACGATTTGCGATGTAGTTTTTTTTCTGATCAAAAATCAAAACTTTTGTTTTCTAATGATATATTAAACAAATGAAATATTTTTTTCATCCAATAAAATGAGGCTAAATAGTACTATTTTATTTTAAAAAACTATCATATAGATAGATTATAAATGATAGAATAAATGGAAATGAATATAGATGGATCTTTTATTACATAATTTTAGATTATTTTTTGGCATCGGTCAAAATATTGAATTTAAGCTAAAGCAGATCGGAATCAAAAATTGGGATGATATTATGCTATCCTTAAAACCTCAATTTATAAATCAAAAAATATGGGATAAAATGAAGAGTAAAGTTATAAAAGTTAAAACTGCTTTAAAAAATCACAATTTTGAGAGATTAAATACATTAATTCCAAAAAAATTCCATTGGCAATTAATTCCCCATTTTATCAATAAAATTGCGTATCTTGATATTGAAACTACAGGATTATCATGGTATACTAATCATATTACAACAATTGCGGTATATGATGGAAATAACATATATAATTTTGTTCGAGGGCAAAATTTGGATGAATTTCCTGATTTCATTAAGGGGTATCCTGCCGTTGCAACTTTTTATGGAAAAGGATTTGATGTCCCATTTATTCAAAATGAGATGAATATTGATATGTTCCAAATTCATTTTGATTTGTGCTTTTTATTACGGAAAATTGGATTGAGGGGAGGATTGAAAAGTATTGAAAAACAACTAAGTATCTCTAGGCCTGAATCTGAAGGAATTGATGGATATTTCGCTGTGATTCTTTGGAAAAAATACATGCAAACTAAGGATTCACGGTATTTAGACACACTATTAGCCTATAATAATGAAGATGTTATTAATTTAGAATATTTATTATTTTATTTTTTCAATACTTTTATCACTCAAAATAAAGTTGAAAATTGTCTATTAGAATTCAAACCAACATCAATTCAAAATCCATATCATGCGTGTAAAGAGATTTTGAGACAATATTAATCCTGTTTTATACAATTACTTAAAATTTTTTGATTTCTTTCTATTATCGCCATAATATTTAGGTACTATTAATATGTTGAACAGGTGGTAATGCCTTTCATATATTGAATAATATATATTCTGATTAGATATTCTGAATTGTTGAATTATCATGGTTA
>CAYPTZ010000174.1:2103-7072 GCA_964413395.1 uncultured archaeon
AATAGTAGTATTTAAAATTAAATAGTAGTATTTAAAATTAAATAGTAGTATTTAAAATTAAATAGTAGTATTTAATTATTTAAAAGGTTTAAAATAGTAATATTTAGCGAATTAAATAGTAATATTTAAAACAAATTAACCTTTTTTTTTGTTTATAGTGGATGATAATACGACAATAATCGAAAAAAAACGCGAGCGTACCCCCCTAAAAACTGAATCTGAAATTTATACTTTCTTAAAGACCATTCCTACCTATATATCATTCAATGATATGCAAAAGTCATTAGATTTTACCGTAGGAAAACTTCAGGCCGCAGTTTTTAGGTGCTTAAAGCCTGGTGCTAAATATCCCATTTTTCATTCATATATAAGATCTAAAAAAACTAATAGAATAATTAAGATTTTTTCCTTAGATCCTTCAAAATTGCCTGAACCAGAAGATTCCATGGAATTAAGTATGTTGATATCAGGTAAAATTATTTCTGTTGAAAATGATACAAAAAAAATTCTCCCCTTAAAAATTGCCACAGAAACTGTAAAAATTCTCTCCAATTTAGTGAATTTAACTTCAAAATATAAAAGTATTGGCCAATTATTTTCTGAAGCGATTATGGAATATCTAAATTCTATTCCAAATGAATTAATAGTCGAAGCAATGAAATCAAGGGAATCAGTGGATTTAAACAAAATAGAGGATGTAAATGTAATAAAGGATGTACATGATATGGAGGATAAGAATCTATGAGCAATGATGAATTTTCAGTAGATATTGATTTCAATTCTTTGCTAAAAAAGAAAAAAACTCCTTTAAAAAAGATATCCAAACCAAAAAAGCAGAAATCTTCTACCTTTTCTTCTTCAATAAACTCCTCCTTGTCAAAAAAAGTCATTAAAGTTCCAAATGACACTCCTATTATCAAAAAAAAAAAAAAAAAAAGCGATACTATTCGATCTGTTCAAAGAAATCTAAATGGTGAAATCGTATATGAACGGTCATCTTCAAAAAAAAATCGCCCAATTGTTGACATTGGTTATATAGAAGAAGTTTCATATCGCAGCATACCAGGAAAATTAGTAATTGAATTAGATTATTCTCAAAAAGCTCAATCTCAACAAAAAAAGGGCTATAATAGCAAACAAATCTTTTTTGATGATATTCAAATTATAAAAAAAATCCTTCAAAGATTTGGATAAACCCTCTTTTTTAAGAAATACATGAAAATTTGTCTGAAATTCCACCTCTATCATAAAAACTTTACAAATTAAGCAGAATATTTCGTAAATTACGGGAATTCTTCTTAAATTCCTTATTTTTCTCTTCCATTTCTATCTTTACTTGTCGATGTTGTAGTTGAACCAATAAAATTCGTTTTAAACTCTCATTTTCTTTCAAATGATCTTTAAAATTAATAAAAACATCATCACCTTTGAGATCAAAATAGATTCTATTGGATAAATCCGCTTTAGTATTCATAATTACAAAAACGAAAAACTTTTCTTTAAATATGTATATTATTCATGTATAGCTTTATATGTTACTGACCATGTCTAAAAATCTAAAAAATCAAATAGGACATTTTAGTCATAAAGAGCTCTACCAATAAAAAACTGATTATATGACTCTCAAACTAATTTCAACAAAAGAACAACTATCTAATAAACAGCAATTGGTGCAAAGTTTTACATCGTTTTGCTTGATGAATAATATCCCAATGAGACAAATGGCTCATATATTAGAATCACTAAATAATGAACTGAGTAATTATATCAATTTAGATACTTATCAACTTCAACAAATAATAATTAAATATCTCCCTCAAAATATTGCAGAAATTATGAATATCCAGGCAATGTTAGAAGGTAAATCCATAGAAGACATAATTTTTGAATATTAAACACGTTTTACTGTATTTTTACCAAAATTATTCCTTTTTTTGATTGCATCCACTTTTTCCACCATTAGGGTTTAAATACAATTAATAATATAATACATCCTTCAGAAAATATTGTTTAAAATAGATAATAGGAGGCTATAATGGGATTATATAAAATCATTGCTTTTTTTTTATAATATTTCCTTATTTTTAATATTTTTCATCGATTCCAGCCGGTATAGCTCAAATTTTCCAAAATTTAATTAATTTAAATGCCTTAGAAAATATTTTAGCCGATTTTCATAAAATAATAAAGTCAAAAAATATACCAATTTATTTATAAAAGAATCCTTATTGACAAATAAAGTAGTAAAAAAAATTTCGGTTTTTTTCTCTATTTCCCTTTTTGATTTAAGTTTTCAAAGAGAAAAGTAAGATCCTAAATATATTGGGATACATATAGATCAATCAGTTAAGGATAGTAATAGAACAGTTAAATTCTTTCTCCTATTCATTTCCAGCTGATTAAATGCGTACTGGTATTATTTTGGAAAAAAATGTTCTTGAGGACTTGGTATGATAAAAAAAAAAACTAAATTATCTATATTTGCACTTTTAATACTTCTTGTTCCTTGTTTTTCAGTAGGAGACAATAAATTAGCAAATAATGTAAGAGATCCAATAAGTTCTTCACCTTCAATTCCAACTTTCAATCATATTCCCGATTTACCAAATAGAATTTTGGTACAAGCAGAAGATTATGTTGATTGTTATGATACTACAGTGGATGGTAATGATGGTGTTTTAGGGGGGTTTTATAGAACTGGTCCTGGTTTCGATGCAGATATTTCACAAAATTTCTATTATTATAAAAATTCTGCAGAATATGTTATGACTCCAAGTTATAAAATTAGTGATATTATCTCTAATGAATGGTTAGAATACAACATTAACATAGAAGTCACCGATTCGTATAAGTTAATAGTAAGATTATGCGGAGATGAATATAATTATTATCACATTGAATTGGATAATGTAGATGTAACGGGTTCACTGACTTTCATTCCAACAGGGAATAGTGAAACATGGTGGGATGATTTTGAAACATCTCCTATTTCCATTTCAAGTGGTCAGCATACACTTAAAATGGTTTTTGATACAATTACAGTTGAACGTTCTTTAGCTTTTGATTATATTATCATTGAATCAGTAACTAACGTTCCTGAGCCCATTCAAGATTCTGATTTTACCATTAATTATGGGCCAGAACCTGTTACTCCTGTTGATTATATTAAACCCGTTTCTATTTATGGAAATTTACATGTAGATGGGTCCCAGATTGTGGGCGAAAATAATGAACCAATTCAATTGAGAGGTTTTGGGACACATGGGCCTCAATGGTTACCTTTAATTCCTAAATACACCATTCCAAATCTTGCTTATTTGTGGAAGGTGAATCTTGTTAGATTAACTATCTATATTACTGAAGGAATTGCATGGCTAAATACGCAAATGCGTCCTGTTATTGATAGAATAACAGAAGATTTGATTCAAGATTGTATTGATGCTGGAATTTATGTCATTATTGATTTTCATCAACATGCTCATATAGAAGAAATAACTCAAAATGTTGGTGATGCTATGGAATTTTTTGAATATTATGCTTCTCGCTATGGTAATGTTCCAAATGTACTATTTGAAATACTTAATGAACCACAAGATCCCGTCAAAGTTCCATGGAGCCAAGCTAAAATATATGCCGATCAAGTTATTCCTATAGTAAGAGCATACAGTGATAATATTGTATTAGTCGGAACACCGCAATATTGTCAATTACCCGATGAGGCTATTGCTAATCCAATTAATGATCCAAATGTGGTCTATACTTTCCATGTATATGCAAGTAGTCATGGAACAGTTTTTATGCAAAACGTTATAAATGCTATGAATGCAGGCCTTTGTATTATGGCTAATGAATTTTCTACTGGATATTATGATCCCTACGCTGGAGGGGAAATTAATGAAACAGCAGGCCAACAATATATTGATTTCTTTGAAACCAATCATATCGGGTGGATTGCATGGAGTTTTAATTACAAAAATGAACCATTATCAATGTTACGCTCCAATCAATATCTTGCCGCAGGATTTTGGTTGAATGATGGTCAATTGACACAAATTGGTAAATTCTTTAGGAAAAATTTAGGAGTCGAACCAAATGGAGTAGCTCCTGATGTTAATCATGATGGATCTGTTGATATTGTAGATGCTTTACTTATTTCTCAGTATTATATGAATTTAGATCCTCAACCATTTGATCCCTTAGTAGCGGATTGTAATGAAGATGGATCTGTTGATATTGTAGATGCTTTATTGATAGAGTTGTATTATAACGGTGTAAGAGAAGCTTGGTGGTAATGGATCCTCCTTTTTTATTTTTTTCCTAAGTCTATAAGGTTATAAATTAACTTCTAATAACCTCCTTTTATCTTTTTTTTTTTTAACAATTTTATAGAAAGAATTTTGAACCGTAAAATCGATCAGTGATGAAATGACTTCACACTTTTGTTAATATTACCCTCGTCAAGTCAAGACCTCCTTTTGAAGCGCAGTATTCTGTTACTTCTTAGGAAAAAATTGGCAGGTCCGCAGCTGAGTTGTATCCCTCCCATCTCAGAACTCCCTCGTCTATTCGTTGAATAAGTCGATAGATAAAACTTGGGCACCGACCCGGAAAAGTGGACTACTTGGGTAATATTAACCTATCGTAAAAAGATATGAAAAATCGATTTAATGGTGCCGTGAGGGACACAATGTGAGGTCTTATCGTTCACTGCTGGCAAGCTCTTGAACGATCTTAGCGGATGCCATCGAAATCGAGCCAAAAGGCGAGTACAAAATGAGTACAATACCGTATAAAGTTTTTGAAACACATGCTAAAACCACGTTTTATTGTGGACTTGATGTGCATAAATATCAGCTTGCTGTTGCAATTTATGGAACAGATTCAAATGGACAAGAAATACTAAAATATGCTACATTTACAACAGATCCTCAAGGATTGAGTCAATTTTGGAATTTTTCCGCTAAATATA
>CAYPTZ010000175.1:0-7051 GCA_964413395.1 uncultured archaeon
ATATCTATTTTACTCCCATAAGGTTGAGAAGGAACTGGTGTGAAATATTCTTCACCAACATTACTATGATGCGTATCATCATCCCAGGTACTGACAAATTCTGGATAATCGTATATTTCAAAAGCAACAGTAGGTGATTCATCACCATTAGTATAATCAATATTCAAATTAGTATATAATTTTGCAGATAATGTAGGTGGAATTGCAGAAACATCTATTTGATGAGTCACCTTAACAGTATAAGCCCCAAGTCCCGCATTTGGTTTTGGATGCAATCTGAATGAATAATTACCTAATGTTGTATCATAAATAACATTATCAACAGTAAACAGATTGGAGACATCATCCATATTTGAATTATACACAGTAAAATTAATAGTCGAATATAAATATCCTTCTCCATGAGAATTATCTTCCCCATCTTGCATATATCCAAATAGTGAAATGTAGGACCCTACATCATTTTGAGTTAACAGGAATGCATCATCCCGTTGAAGATCCATATCTAAGCTATTATCATAAATAATCCAAAAAGTATAATTTTGAATAATTTCAGAATAACCCCAGGTGTAATTGAAACTGATATGAAATTCTTGGGCTCCAAGTTGAAATGCTGAACTATTAAAATCTATTACAAATTGCCCTACACCTGCTCCATCAGTTATAGTCCAAGAATTAAGTTGTGAATTACTATATGAATAGAAGTGAACATTTGCACCCTGAACACCACCAGTAGCATTTGTAATGACGATCGAAGCATTGAGAACAGAACCATTACTTTTCTTAATTATTGTATTATCCATTAATACTTCATCTAAATAAACACCAAAAGTAAACCCATCAGTTACATCAATTAAGTTAACCGTTGTGTAAAATATTTTAGTGATAAGTTGACCTGTTAATGAAATTGTAATCGTTAATGTCAGAGTATGAGTTCCACTTGTAATTAAGTCTGGATCATAGGTTAATAAAAGGTTAGCTAATCCTGCACTAGTACTAGTCGAACCCGAAAATCCAGTTCCAGCCACAGAATCGGAAACGACAAAAGAAACGTCAGTTAATCCAGAATCACTCCAATAACTAGGATAAGTAACATTTATATCCAAAGAAAATGATTCGGTATTATTATAGGATCTTGTTGTTGTTGGAATGCTAATTCCATCAATTTCCGGATTATAACGAAAATCATTCACGGGATTTTCTAAGGTAATGGTGAAATATTCAAGTTTTGTGATTTTATAAATCCCAAATTTATAGGTGGCATTTAGAGTATAAAGTATGGAACCAGGTTTACTATTATCACTATAGGTTAAAGTAAAATTTCCATATCCATCAGTATCAGAAGTATCTTGAGATACAGATATATCACTTTCAACCAATGTTCCACCCCGATATACTCCGAAGACTGAATTATTAACAGGATTTCCAAGATAGGTCAAATAACCTGAAATTTCGTAGTCCTGATATATATGAACACTAGTGTCATTGTAATAAGGGACTAACGTGTAAAAAGCGGGATCGATTGGATTTACCAAAAATTGTTGAGTATATGTGCGATAAGTAAAAGGATAACTGGAATAGGTGTAACTGTATGTCATCATAAAAATATGGATTCCAGCAGTAATGTTTTCATTAAAAGTAAAAACAATTGTTGGCAATATACCAGTACCACCTAATGTATCTTCAGATCCTATTAAAAATGGAATCCCTGTAACATCCCAAACTTGAATATTGACATCACCTATAGCAATTGGTCCCACATTATCTTCCAATTGTGCATCAAACTCAAAATTTTCACCATAAGAAAGATTCATTGTATTATTCGCAGAAGAGAAACCGGTTCCATTAATCTCTGGACTTAATGTAAAGAAAACATCGCCAGGATTGCGATAATCAATATTTATTAATTCATAGCGATTGAAGGGGATTGAAGTCCCATGTATGAAGCAGGAAATACTTAGGTTATATTGCACAAGTCTTGGTGTTAGGATATCATTATAAAATGAAATATAAATCGCATATTCATCTCCAGTAAGTATCGTAGAAGAATTCAATAATACCCCATCTGCCCTGAGTTCAATATCAACATCATGTAAAAGTGGAGATCCAACATTATATTTAATTTGAGCCGTAAAATTCACTGTATCACCAACATTTTTATCAACAGTTATGGGATTTCCACTAAATTCTAGACCATCCAAAGAGGTCGTAAAATTGTAGGTAATGGTTTTATCATACTCAATTTCGACTGTTCTTATAGAGGGATTATAATCGATTGGGAAACCGATAGAAACTTCGATGGTATACGTGTAGATTCCATTATCATCAAAACTACCAAAATTTAACATTTCAAAAGCCGTTCCTCCATTATTTATAATCTCATTATTCATTAATATAGCAGAACCACCACCAGGATAATAAACAGTAATAGTCGCGTAACCAAGATTATCCACAGGAATAAGATTTTGATATAATATTACAGATAAATTCACAGATTCATCTAATCCAATAATCCGATCACCACTAGGAGTTAAATCGAGAAAATCAACTTGATTCAGCTTAGGAGCAATTGAATATGCTGCATTTGGATTATATTCAATAACAGCTTCACCATATAAAGTGATAAAGTTGACCCCATCATTAAATTGAATATATAATCGATACGTATGCGAACCTGGATTCATGGTTGTATTAAATGTGAATGTATATTCTCCATAACCAGTAACATCGGTTTGGACACCTTCCCAAGATATTGAATCAGACAGATCCCATAAAACAACAGTAGCACCAGAAACACCAGTTCCATTTAAATTATACTGAAGATACATTGAAAATTCAGCTTCATCATCAACAGTCTTCTCACGTAATAATGGATCTGATAACGAACTAAACAGTACTGCATCTAAATAATATTGAGTATTATAAAATAGCGAAGGATCATAGTCTATATCCAATGTGGTTGAGGTACTTGTGTAGGTAAATCCTAAATCAGCACTAACATCAAATTCATAAGTGTGAATTCCAGCAACCATACTATTATTTATCGTAAAAGTAAAATTTGCAAGCCCATTACTATCAGTTAATACGGGATTAAAAGTAATTGTATCAATTGTATCGATTAATGTTACTGATACACCCTCAATTGGTGTTCCCCCATATGAAAATAATAAGGTGATTGACACCACATCACCATTAGTTTTCACGCGAGCACTTGAAGGCCCAGCTGGAAAGTTTACACCATCTAGTTGACAAACATAATCATATAATGAGGGATCAGCCAAATACATATTTCCCAAACTTCTATCTTCAAAGGTTCCAAACCCAGAGAAATAGCTCGACCATGCAGAATTCCAGGAATTATCCCAACCAAATCCTAAATTATACCATTCTCCTGTGAAATTCATAATTGGGTATATAGGAACTTGTCCTAAAATCGCTGTTGCTGCACTTGAGAAATTTAAGTCAGTGGATGTGAAACCAGCAGGATCCAATACTTGATCAGTATCTCCTTCCAGATAAGTGGTAGATAATGGAGCGAAAGTACTATTCAGTATTCCAAAATGAATTAAAGCCCCATCAGAAAGAAATTCTCCTGTTGAAGTATCAGTTACTGTTCCCGAAATTTGGAATGAATCTTGATCTCCTTGATTTCGAGTATTAATATAGTAATAATTATTGTATGTTGGGTAGTTATAACTACCCACAGTAAATGCATCACTGGTTTGATCGACTGTAATTTGATCTTGAACAACAATCCAAATGGAGCTATTTCGTGCCGTGCCATCCCATTGAAATCGTAATAAATGAGGACCAACAGTCCAATTTGTAAGATCTAGATCTAAAGAAGCATCTAAAGCCAAATCAAAAGTACCATCATATTCCCCTGTGGAATTTGTCCAAAAGGAAGTAACTTCTCTCCCAGCTTCGGAATCATCACAAACAATTACATGCACATTTGCTGCAGGACTAGAACCTAGGATTGTAGTAGCACCTAATTGCAAATTAAATGGACCAAGCCTATTCCCTGTTGGAGGGCCTGAAACGCCATAATCAGGTAAAGCACCATTATAAGATGTTATTCCATCAATTGAGAAGAAGAAACCAACATAACCTGCCCCGGCTTCAATTTCAAACTGTTCAGTGATATTTCTATGATATTCTATTTGATTCGCTGGAGAGGTAAGATATTCATAATCACTAGGTCCAAATTGATCTATTTGATTAAAAATGGCATTTCGAATAGAAACATTAGAAAATTGTAAAACATCAGCGGTCACATCATACGTACCATTATAAACAGATGATATATTGAAAACTCTACCATTATCCGCTATTGGATAACCCGGTATATCAATCATAGCAGTAAAATCACCAAGTGCATTAGTAATAGTACCTCCTGACGTTAATGTAAAGCTATCAAATTGATCCCATGATAATGTCGGATACCCTAAAGCAGTAAAATCAATCACTGCACCTTTGATTGGATTATCCGTTTTTTCATCTTTTAAATGACCATCAATTGTAATAAAAACTGGAACATTCCAAGGTGATATTGCTGATGACATATTAAGTGATGAAGTTAAAATCATATCATCGAGAACATTGATAACTGTGGCATTGTAAATATAATTTGAGCCACCATAAAGGGTTGAAACATTTAGTACATGAACACCAGGCTCTAAATCTTTTAAATGGATTGTTAACGAACCTGCCCCTGCAGAATTTGTTGAAAAACTTCCTAATTCTCTCCCATAGGTAATATCAGTAATATTTACCATTTGTGCATTAACCCCACTGCCCGAAATTTTATAGCTTACACCCACATCGATATCAATTGTGGTAAAATCGTCTGCTTCATATCGATCAGATTCATGCACCACCGTATCAAAATTTCCATCAACGGCCACATCAAAAGTCGCTTGAGCGGGATCAAATAAAGTAACTGTGCCCACATATGTATTTTCAAATTCAACCCAATGACCTGATGTTGTAGAAATCGGGATATATGCTTCGACCCAAGTATAGAGATTTCCTACTCGATAGGAATAACCAGTACTTTCTGGTTCGGTACTATCTGGAAAAACAAAAGGTATCTCAGCATCAACCATCATTTGATTATGTTTATACCCCGACACATATCTCGTACTTATACCGTTCATACGAGCAAGGGCAGTTGAAAGATAAGTAAATTCAAATGGCATTGAAGATATTTTACCTTCACAAAACCATTCAAGAGGATCTTCTCCATCATCAGGACGATAAGCTCCGACAGGAGATGTTGAGTATGTAAAAACAGTTCCTATATAGTCTTGAATTACTTCCATTTTTTCATAGGTAGTAGTGGCATCTTGAAATTCTTGCACTGTCAATAAATCTGCCGCAACTGCAGCAAAATAAGGGTTAGCTGCCGCATACTCTTGCCATGTCATTTGCGTTCCACTAGCGCTAATTGGCCCAAGCAAACAATTGGTAACTCGAGTATCGGACCCAATGTAATCCTCCATTGAATATCCAAGACCATTGTAATAGCTATCATCGTGATAATTGTCTGAATCATATAATAATTGATAAGTGAAGTTTACTGGAGTATTAATATCATTAGCATCGTAAGATAATTGAGTATAAGCACCTCCAAGATTTGATTCATATTTTAATGCCCCAGGATCATTTGTAGGAGTAACTGGATTACTACTAAATTCACTTGAGATATAAGGTGTAGGTGAAATAGTAGGAAGTGAAGGAATTATGTCTGGCATAGTTAATTGAGGTGATTTAATTTTCCATTTTCTATTACTACTATCCGCTGTAGTAGGTGCTAGATCAGTTAAGGAAGTTAATTGTGAAGAAATCTGCCATTCAAAGGAGGACAGATTATATTGATCGTAAGAAGCCATTTTAAAAAGGGTATCTTCTTTATTATCCCATGTTTGATACGCTGGATTAGCATTTTGTTCTTCATACACATAAAACATTTCTCGAGCTATCAAAATAGCATATAATTCAGGCGGGAAATCATCCAACATTCCAGAATCAAAAGATTGACCACCCATAGATTCCAATAAATCAGCCAATTCAGTATTATAATCTTCCATAAAGTCATCAGCAGTCTGATTCATATCATTGAGATAATCTTCTATGCCATCACCGAACATATTTTCAAGAAATTCCATCTTTTCGGTGTCATTAAGACTATTAAAAAAATCTAGATCAAGAAGGGATGCCAATAGGGCGCTCATATCAAATGTTAATGGAGAACTTACTAGATCATTAGGATCAACATCAGTTAATGTGTTTCCTTCTAAAGAACGATCAAGATCTCGAGTAGATCTGTTCCAGATCACATCAGTTAAAACTGAACTAAAAGAATATACTGTAACGATTATAGCCATTGTAATAATAATTTTTCCAACATTCGAGGTCGATTTTCCCTTCATCTTACTCATACCTTTTTATGCTTACTACAGACCTTTAAATCTTTTTTATAGATGAAATTCAATTCAAAAAAAAAAAAAAAGTATTATAAATTCAGCAGTTTCCCATAGGAACTGATAATATTTCCTAATATATGTTGGCCCAAAAATGAATAGATGGTCTAATTTTTACTTCCAGAAGATTTTTCAAATTAGAAGCTTTCATTTGTATATGGCTAATGAAACTTTTTCAGGTTTTTTTTTAGTAATAGATGGAATTGATGGCTGCGGTAAATCATTTCAAGCAAATAAATTATTTAATCTTATGAAAGAAAAATCAATTAAAGTATATGCTACAGCTGAACCATCAAAAGGAGAAATTGGCCAAATTTTACGGAAATATTTACAGAAAACAGACAATCCAACTGCATTGGATGCACTTATGTTTGCAGCTGATAGACTAGATCATTGTAATACTGAAATAATCCCACATTTAGATAAAGGATATCTCGTTATTTCAGATAGATATTCTGATTCTTCCATTATATATCAATCTAATCAAGGAATAAAAGAAAATATTTCAAAATCTTGGATTCGATCATTAAATAAATATGCAATTGAACCAGATCTTACGATTATCT
>CAYPTZ010000176.1:0-7043 GCA_964413395.1 uncultured archaeon
ACTTTCCGATTAACGATGGAATATTTGATGATTTATGGACAGATGCATTGGATATATTTATCCCTTGGCAAATGTGCCATGCAGATGTTGACATGGGAGGGTACGCACCATCACATCCTGCCTCGCATTTAGACGATGGAATAAGGGTCGATGCTAATTTCACGGGACCAGATGGTTATTTCTCCTATGAATGTGAGGGAACTCCATATGATGCCGGAGATCCAATTCCAAATTCTATAGGAGGATGGTATGATGCTGGAGATTATGATCTTAGTACACCATCTCAAACTTATTTTGTGATGATGCTCGCATTGGCCTATGAAGAATTTAATATTGATAGGGATATCTCTACTCTTAATACAACTACACAATCTTTTGAAATAAATGTTCCAGATGGAAAACCCGATTTACTTCAGCAGATAGAATGGGGAGTCCTTTTTCTGTTAAGTATGCAACAATCTGACGGAAGAGTATATTCAGGAGTGGTCGCTCAGTCGGATGTCTATAATAGTATAGTAGCTCCAGAAAATTCTACTGACAATATTCTGGGTACAGGTGACGAAAGACATGTTTACGTTGATTATCACTCCGACATTCAATTGAAGTTCGTTATTGCTATGGCTGCAGCCTCCCGATCTCTACAGCATTTAAACGATACATTAGCAAATCAATGCTTGGCTTCAGCAGAAAATGCCTATTTATATTATAAATCACATGATCCTGTTTATAGGATTGCAAGTTATAGTTATCCATGGCTATACGACGATGGAAAGAACAGCACAATCATCTCTGCTCTTGTTGAATTGTACTTAACAACGAACAATCAATCATATTTCAATGAAATTAAATCAATGCAAGATGATATTGAGCAGTTTACTATAATACCATCAAGTTTATATGGAACTTCAATGGGAATAGTATATGCACCTACCTTCCTTGCTAGGCTTTATCAGAATATCTCGGATACAGAGTTAAAAGATATCATTAGTAATATATGTGCTGATGCATTAGAATGGGCTCAAAATATGGTAAATCAATCACCTTGGCCTTTCTATTATGGTTTTTTAGGTAAATTTGGGATGAATGCAGGATGTATGGTTCCAGTATTTGATGTATATTATCTGTCGAAATCTTTTCCTAATTCAATGGAGACAAAAGATTGTCTTCCATATATTTATTGGTTGTTTGGTTTGCATCCTCTGAACGATTTAGTCTTTGTTTCAACTAACGACTACGATTGTCCAAAATATATGTTTAATGGTCAATTAAAAGCAAGATATGGCAACGGGTATGCTGCTGAAGAAGCAATTGTACCTGGTGCAGTTGTTCCAGGGATCAATTATACTTTCGATGAGTATGTCACATATATTGATGATAGTTTCTACAGTAATTATGGTGAGGCATGTACATATAGCTCGACAGAATTAATATTTGCGCTTCACTGTATGATAAATCTCTAAAAAAAAAATACTTTATTATGTTTTTTTTTCCTACTTTTCCTCAATCTTCCAGATTTCATTTTAATAAAGAGAATTCAGCTCTTGCAAGCTAAAGTATAATCAGTTAAGCTATAAAATGATTTTTTGAAGAATTTGACTGTGAACTCCTTTTTTTTTAATTTATTTTTTACCAGAGTGGTTATCATACGTTTTTGTTGAATTACCCCTAAAAAAGATAATTGAGATATTTTAAATGAATGTCAAAAAAATTCTCTACAAATTTGGTTTTTAAAAAGAAATCTTCTTTATTCTTTTTTTTTTTAATTCTTAAAAATGAAATCCTATATTAATTAAAATGAAGGATTTTTTATTTAAAGGAAAAAAACCAAATAGATAATGAATATGAGTGATCTAAATCCTAACACCACAATAGTCTTAAATGATGGAAATTTAATTCCTCAGCTAGGATTTGGTGTATTTGAAATAAGCGATAAAAAAATCTGTGAAAAATCTGTAAATATCGCTTTAGATGAAGGTTATAGACATATCGATACGGCGATTGGATATAAAAATGAACAATTTGTAGGAAATGCAATAAAAAATTCATCAATAGATAGATCTGAATTATTTATCACCACTAAATATTTTCCAGATGATGTTGATAAAGCACGGGAAGAACTGCAAATTAGTCTTGACAAGCTTAAAACAGATTATGTTGATCTCTTTTTAATTCATTGGCCTGTGGGCGATTATTTAAAATCTTGGGAAATTTTTAAAGATTTACAACAAGAAGGATTATGTAAATCAATTGGAGTGAGCAATTTTACTGAAAAAAGGTTTGAGCAAGATTTCTTTGCAAAATATAATATTGCTCCTGCAGTCAACCAAATTGAACTACATCTTTTCAATCAAAAAAGAAAATTAGTTGAATATTGTTCAAATAAAGGTATCATTCTTGAAGCATATTCCCCACTTTCGAGAGCTCAAAAATTTTCGAATTCTAAATTAGAATCAATAGCTAATTCATTTAATAAAAGTCCTGCTCAAGTAATGATTCGGTATCTATTACAAAAAGGAATTGTAGTTATACCTAAATCCCAAAATCCAAAAAGAATAAAGGAAAATATACAGGTATTTAATTTCAATCTTGATGATGATACAATGAAAATATTGGATGATCTTGACGAAGGGTATAATTGTTTAGGTTGGAATCCTCCAGGTTATTATTAATAATTAAATAACGAGAATAATCTGTACGTTGCTTTATTTCATTAGCAAAGTTTCATAAATTTATTTTTTTCTTAATTCATCTTCATAATATATTACAATTTTACTCATGAAATTGTCTCATAATAACTAATTTATAAATAAATGATAATGAATTTTAGAAAACTTGACAATGAAAAAATTTTTTATCAACCAAACTTTATTTTCTAAAAACATACTTGACCTCAATTTATTGGAATCCACGATTTAGCCATCCTTGTTGACAATAATGTGAATGTAAATCAGGATCATGGGTGGGTAAAATTTTGATTGAATTCTCTTTTGTAATAAATTCATCATATATCCATCTCATTTGATGAGATATTTGTTTTCTATTTTCTCTTCGTTTAATATTGACAATTAAAGGGCGTGCTTTTTTTTGTTTGATATTGTTCATAACCCATACAATATCACCTGAAAATAAAAATTCTTCTCCATTTTGGAGGAGTACATAAATTAACTGATGTCCAACACTATGTCCAGGTGCTGCAATTAAAACCATACCTGGAGCAATTCTATGATAATTTTTATATTCCAATGGCTTGTAATCATCAAATGCTTTATCAGGAAATTCTGCATCAATTATTGTAGGGCCTTCAAATTGATTCTTTGTTATGATTGTTTTTGGTAAAATCTCTTTTAAATTTTCTGATTGAGCAATTCCTCCCAAATGATCCCAATGTTCATGGGTAGGTATGATAATATCTGCATTTTTCAAAGCATTTTGCATTATGTTATAGTTTTCATCATTAAATTCAGTTCCATAAGGAAATTTAGAAAATAGTCTTTTGTTAAAGGGTATTTCTATAATTATGGTTTTTGTACCGTATACTATTTGAAAACTGGGAAATTCAATAGGTATTTTTTTTCCAAATTTACCCGCAATTACTGCACATCTCGGTAATTTTCCTTTAGCGATAACGATAAAGTTGATTTTTTCAGGTAACTCAGCTTTATCAGATTGCCCAAGGTCTCGAATTTTAGAAAAATCCAGCTTAAAAACAGATTGTTTTGGCCATGAACCATTAATAAAAAACGAATAAATAACTATAAAAATCAATGATATGATAGATATTATTATGATATAAATTATCATAATATTTGCAATGATGCAAAATATTTAAACATTTCAATATCTTCCTTATATTCAATAATGGTGTCTTATAATGTTCTATATATAATAATAACCATCTTAAATATTTCTTTCTTAAACATATGCAACAAGATAATGATCCCTAAATACATTAATATATTATTATAATTTTTTCCAATTCTTTAAAATTAAAAATGAAATTTTTAAAAAAAAAAAAATTAAAAATAAATATACATATAAATTAGATTTAATAGATTCTAAAGGGAAAATATCGACAGGGTACTTCATTTTTATAATTATCATACAATTTTCCAAAACGTTTTGATAGAAATATCTCTTCATCCCGAGTTTTTCTATCAAAAGCAACGATATTAATAATTATAATTAAAAAAATAATGATATTTGGTATTATTAAAAAAATTCCTATTAGAATTAAAAGCAATGCAAAAGTAATTGGATTTCTCATTAATCTGAAGATTCCTCTAGTAATAAGTTCCGTTTCTTCTTTTGGAAACTCAATTCGAAAATTGTTACCAAGTGCCTGAATTCCAATAAATTCAATAATGATTCCAATTGTGGCCATAATCATTCCAATTACAATAATAAAATCTATATTCAAGAAAGAAAAAGGCCAAATTAACCCGCTTAATTCATCAATAAATAGATATAGTAAAATATAGATGAACCATAAAATAATAGTAATCTTGCTCATTCTCGCTAAAACTGAATATCCTTTATGCATACCATGAGGATCTTTCCCCTTTCTATGAATAAATATTATTGGGACTAAAAATCCAATCAAATATAGTGTTAGAATAACTATTAGAAATTTATTTATAAGTGTTTTCTCAATCAATGTATGTCTACCATTTGTGAAGTTTTTTTAAATAAGATATACTTTATGAAAATTAGCAATATCTTATAAACTAAAAAGTGAGTAAAATATCATTAGGTGATATTTTATATACTTACCAAACAATGATTAATGATGAAGATTGAATTAGAACATTTTAGTAAAGTCTTAAGTTTAATTCCTGAAATTATTTCAACTGTGAAAGAATCTCTTGAAATTGAACTAACAAAAATTCCCCATGATCTAACCAGATTGAAAAATGAAAGAATTTTAATTAAAGATATTGCAATTATACTCCAAGGAAAATGGACAATAGATATTATTTATTATTTAAGAATAGTAGGGGAATCTCATTATAACACGTTAAAAGAGTTATTAAATGGGATTAGTTCACGAGTTCTTACAGATCGTTTGAGGTTTTTTGAAAAAAAAGGGATTATAGAACGAAAAATTCATGATGCAAGTCCTGTTAGAATATCTTATAAATTAACTGAATATGGAGAATCTATTTTCCATCTTTTGGTCCCTGTATTTCTTTATAGTATTTCCAAAGAAAAAGAAAATCAAACCTAAAAAGGATTAAATACTTTATTGAGGTGGCTTGTTTTAGGGGATTTATTCAATCTTGGAGTGATATTTTAAAAATTCCTTTCTTTTATTTTCCTAGAATAACTATAATTGATTTACTCCCTGTATTTCCAATCTGATGAAGTGGCTGTAAAATCATTTTTTTAGAAATATTTGGCAATGATATCATTTTTAATGAATACATATTATCTTTATCTTTCGTATTATGGCAAATAATTATAATTCCTTAGATTTCAGAAATAGTTCAAAATTTTTTCAAACAAATTAAACCATTAAAAAAAAACGATATGAATTAGGTTTTATTATGGGAAAACTTTCTGTTTACAGCTAACAGAGGTGTCTTTTATGTAGAACATTACTATTATTAAAGTATTAATCCATAATAAATCAAGGAAAAATAGCATCGTAATTCCTCCGTATTTTTCAAGGTCATTATAGGCAAAGAGCCATCCAAATATATTACCTGCACCTTGTATCAAAATTGGTATCCATATATTATTTTTGAATGAATTAATAAACCGGATAATATAGTTGACAGTGCGATAATAAAGACACTGTACACAATGAATGTGGGGAAAAACCAATATCCTGAACAAAAAACATATTGAATGGTTCCTGATATAAAATACATGGGTAAATGCCATATTACCTAAATTCCTCCAACTATCATTGAGGATTTAAAAAATGAAGTTTTCAAATTTATTTTAGTAAAGAGATAACCCCCCAACCAAGTTCTTCACCCATACCTGCCTGAAAAATATAAAAAGGCAACATGAATGCAAATGCAGAATATTTTTCAGAATCTGGTAAGGGGAATGGATTACCAAATAGAAATGAAATGAGTGTAGCAAGAAGAATTATTATTAATGGTATTAACAATGACAAGAGATAATACCTGAAAGATGATCTCCAATTTTTTAAATAATTTAACAGTTTTTTTACCCCATTTTTTTTCTCTGTTAGTAAAGCGGTTAAAATTGCAGCTAATATTGTACTCCATGCCGTGAATAAAGAGGCTCCGCAAAAAGCTAATATAAAAGCTATCACAAAAGTGAAGAATATAAATAGAAAAATCTGTCGATTAATTACAATGTTGTCTAAATTCTCAGCAGTATTTCCATTTTCGTGAAAATTTTTTTTCATAATCATGATAATTTTTTTTCATAATCATGATAATTTTTTTTTTAGAAATCAAACTTGAGTGAACCATATTTTATCATATGGTAAAAAAAGTTATTTCAAGATGTTTTTGGAAAGTCTATCCAAGTGAGACTCATTCAATAAAATGCATCCAGTTCCGATAAATTTTTTTTCGAAATTTCTATCAAATCTTAGGATAGCTAAACATTATAAGATTATGGATGAGATCAAAATTAGATTCATTTATTTACTATTTATTTATAATAATGATGATATCTAATATATGAAAAAAATCCTATTGACAGGAATTGATGGTTTCGTAGGATATCACTTAGGAAATGGATTGTCATCAATGGGATATAATGTATATGGGACAGTCCATATGGTTCAACCTCGAAATATTAATGAATTTTGGATAGACGTTACTAAACCTGAAACTTTTTCAAATTTACCAAATGAATATTTTGATATCATAATTCACAATGCTGGAATGATGAACCAAAATGTTTCAAAGAAAATAATGTTTGCTGTGAATTCTAGAGGGACCCAAAATATACTTAATTTTGCAAAAAGGAATGGTTGTGGTCATTTCATACAAATTAGTTCGAGTAGTATTTATGGATTAAAAACAATGGGACAAAATCGAAATGAAAGTACTCGTGGG
>CAYPTZ010000177.1:0-7030 GCA_964413395.1 uncultured archaeon
TATTTTTTTTTATTGTCCAAAAGAAATTCTATTAAGATAAATCGTGAGAAATAAAGTATGGATGATCAATTTGATATTGGAATAATTGGAGGAGGATGTATAGGATGTGCTATCGCCCAACGTTTATGCAAATATGATCTAAAAATAGCTTTGATCGAAAAGGAAGCAGATGTTGCTATGGGTACTACGAAGGCAAATAGTGGAATTATACATCAAGGTTATTTTACTACTAAAAATTCTTTGAAGGAACATTTAAGCATTCGAGGGAATCTATTATTAGATGAATTATGTCCAAAATTAAAAGTAAACATGAAAAGAATTGGTTCATTATTTTGTGCAACCTCAGAAAATGAAATAAAGACATTAAAAGGGGAATTTTCTAAATGTATTGAAAGAAAAATAGAAGTAGAGTTTATATCTGAAAAAGGTCAATTAAAAGAGATTGAACCTAGTTTAAAAGAAAATGTGATTGCAGGACTCCATTTTCCAAAAGCAGGCATTATTCTTCCTTGGGAGTTAACGATTGCCTTAGCAGAACTAAGTATTTTAAATGGAGTTCAACTATTTTTAAATTTTGAAGTAGGTTTTATAAAAAAAAAAGATGATTATTTTATTTTAAATTCAACTAGTGGCCAAAAAATTCAAATTAAAACCATAATCAATGCTGCAGGATTATTTTCAGATAAAATAGCCCAAATGATTGGTGATCACTCTTTTGATATTATTCCCAGAAAAGGAGAATATATCATGTTTGATAAAAACTCACTATCTATCAATAAAATATTATTTCCCTGTCCTACTCTTCTTTCAAAAGGGATAGTTGTGGGAAAAACTATGCATAATAATTTTTTTGTTGGCCCAAATGCGGAAGAAATTGACGATATTGAATCAAATAATACAACGATTAAGGGTTTAAATGAAATTTTATATGGAGGTCAAAAACTAGTTGATCTACCCTTGAAAAAACATATTACTAATTTTGCTGGTATAAGAGCCAGTACTAACCGACATGATTTTATTATTGAAAATTCAAAAATATCAAATTTAATCAATGTTGCAGGTATAGACTCTCCCGGTTTAACCTGCTCCTTATCAATTGCAGAAAAAGTCGAAGAAATTCTTAGAAAAAAACAATTATATATCTCCAAAATAAAAAAAAACTATATTGATAATCTTCAAAAAAGAGATAAATTTTCTGAATTATCAGAAGAAGAGCTAATAAAAAAAATACGAGAAAATCCAAAATGGGGAAATATAATCTGCAGATGTGAATTGGTATCAGAAGCAGAAATAATAGATGCATGCCATAGACCGATTCCATGCACAAATGTTGATATGATCAAGCGGAGATTAAGACCAGGAATGGGACGTTGCCAAGGAGGATTTTGCCAATCAAAAGTCATGAAGATTATTTCTCGAGAACATGGAATAATTCTTGAAGAAGTCACTAAAACTGGAAAAAATTCACGAATAGTTATTAAGCGATTAAAAGGACTTAATTCAGAAATTTATCAAGGAGAGATAAATTAGGATTTGATAATATGATGAGTAAACGAAATGTAAACGAAGAATTAAGGGATGTTGTTATAGTTGGTGGAGGCCCCGCAGGTTTGGCGGCAGCTTTAGTTATTAGAGAAAAGGGGTTAAATCCTTTAATAATTGAACGTGAAATTGAATTAGGAGGCATATTAAGACAATGTATCCATACAGGATTTGGATTAAGATATTTTAAAGAAGAATTATCAGGTCCAGAATATGCTCAACGTTTTATAAATCTTATAAATGAAAAAAAAATTGAATTTTTACTAAATTCTAATGTTATCAACATATCTCCAAAAAAAGAAATTACTATAATCAATTCAAAAAAGGGAATATTTCATATTAAAGCAAAAGCAATCATTTTAGCAATGGGATGTAGAGAAAGAACACGCGGAGCGATAAATATTCCCGGAACAAGACCAGCAGGCATATTTCCCGCAGGACAAGCTCAAAAATTTATCAATATAGAAGGATATATTCCAGGTAAGCGAGTTCTTATTCTTGGATCAGGGGATATTGGAATGATAATGGCGAGAAGATGTACTATTGAAGGGATGAAAGTGCTAGCAGTTGCAGAAGTATTATCGTATCCAAGCGGTCTAAAGCGTAATCAAGTACAATGTTTAGATGATTATGAAATACCTCTATTCCTACGACACACAATCACAGATATTCGAGGGAAAGAACGAATTGAAGGTGCAACAATTATGGCTATTGATGAAAAATGGAGACCTGTACCAGGAACTGAAAAATATTATGATTGTGATACAATATTATTTAGTGTAGGCCTTATTCCTGAAAATGAACTTTCTTCTTTAGCTGGATGCAAAATAGCTCAAAATGGAGGACCAATAGTAAATGAATATTTACAAACATCGATTCCAGGAATTTTTGCGTGTGGAAATGTATTACAAGTTCACGATTTGGTAGATTGGGTCACAGAAGAAGCAGAAAGAGCAGGAAATAATGCAGCTTTATATTCTATGGGAGAATTGAGAGTTCCAACTACTCCTAATGAAAAACACATTCAAGTTATACCTGGTGAAAATGTAGGATACGTTGTTCCTGAAATAATTAATCATTTAGATTGTGAAAAATTGATCAAATTTTCCTATAGGGTTAAAAATCCCAGATCTAATATCAAAACCGAACTTATTGCAAACAATAAAATTATTTATACTCGTAGACATATATTTGTTTTACCTTCTGAAATGATAAATATCACCGCAAGAATAGATCCAAAAGATATTACTAATGAAATAATTGTTAATGTCATTGAAAAAGAACAAACAATTAATATCATTGAAAAAGAAATATTGGAGGGCTATTGAATTGAATGATAAACAAAATAAAAAAGAATTTATCTGCATAATTTGTCCGAATTCATGTCGGCTTACAATTTGGCAAAATAATGATGATGAGATTCAGATTGAAGGATATCAATGTCTTAGAGGAAAAACCTACGGAATCGCTGAATATACTAATCCCACTCGAATGATAATAACAACTATGAAAATTAATAACGGAATTTTACCAATTATTCCAGTACGAAGTCAATTTCCTATTTCAAAATATGATATTAAAAAAATAATGAAAATAATTAATAAAACTGAATGTCAAGCTCCAATAAAAATGGGAGATATATTAATTGGAAACATAATTGAAAGCGGAATTGATATTATTGCATCAAGAGATCTTAAAAAAAAAGATTGAAAATTGTAATAAAACTCAAATCTATAAAATATGCATATTAATTTTTTCAAGTTTTTTATTTTGCCATTGTTTTTGAAAATCATCAGGTAAGATATCTAAAAATGATTTATAGCTCTTCTTTTTTATAGGTATACCCCAAAAGAATGAATATTCATCATCTTGTAAGGTAAAGCCTTTAGGAAAGAAACAATGAGGTCCTCCTGCTATTCCTTTTTTAAGTATAGTCCCAGGAGACATAGTTCCTGTTGCGTGCAAAATTGCTTGCTTCTCTAATATAATTTTTTCCACAGTCAGATTACCATAAATACTATCCACAACATGGCTTGATATGGCAGCACCTTCCATTATTATTGCTTGATCACCTAATTCACTATATTCAAGTGAAACATAGGCATCTCCATACATAGCATTTTTGTGAATTTTATTATTTGATATCTCATTCAATACATAGTTAACAATCCAAGGAAAAAAAGTCTTTTTTGCTACAAATACAGGCCATTTATACATAAATCCCCGTAAATGATAATAATGTAATCTTGGATCTGCAACATTCCCATCTTTAAATTCCCTTGAGTATACTGTTTCTTCGGATGGACTTTTTTTTTCCCAATAGTTTTGCAAAATCTTGCAAAATTTCACCATACTCCAAATACTGAGATAAAAATTAAAGATAAATAATAATGGAAATAGTATCATCTGACCGATTGCAGATAAATTTGTGATTTCATAAAAATAAAGTATCAAAGCGTCTACAATTACTAATATAAATAATGGCATTGTAAATTGATACATATTAATATAGAAGAAAGGCATTCTAGGTAGCTTAACTTGATGATTTGCCCATTTTTTAGCTAATTCATTAGAAGATAAATTTTCATTCATACAAAATAAGAATATTCACAAAAAAAAAAAAGGATTTTCTTATTGTTGTTTTAGTTAGTGTTATATTTTTTTGATAAAAACTTATATAATTTTTCTGGGTCATTGGTAATAATGGAATCTACACCCTTTTCAATTAATTGAGCCCATTCCTTTTCTTTATCACTTACCCAAGTATTAACCATTAATCCTTGCTTATGGGCTTCGGAACAAAATTTTTTATTTAAATTCTTTGCAAAAGGATGAATGGCATCTGCATTAATTTTTATTGCATTCTCAATATATTTTGATAGGTTTAGGATTGAAGAAATAAAATGAAATATTCCAGAAAATCTCGGTTCCAAAGTAGCACAATATAATTTTGGATTTAACTTTTTTACTAATGCAATTTCTTCATGGATGAAAGATGAAATCATTACATCTTCGGTTATCCCATTTTTCATAATTAATTCATTAATTTGTTTGTATATCCCAATTTGTTTGATTTCAATATTTAGACCAATTTTTCCTTTGCAGAGATCAATAACTTCTTGCAATGTGGGAATTTTTTCTCCTGCACCTACATCAATTTTCTTTATTTCAGAAAGTTTTGATTCGTGAACATTGATATCAAGTTTGCTGACTCTTTTTGTACTCTGATCATGAATAATTACAAGTTCGCCTTCAATAGTTGAATGAACATCTAATTCTATATAGTCAGCTTTAGCTTCAATCGCTTTTTGGAAACTTAAAAGAGTATTTTGAGGAAATTTCTTACTAAAACCACGATGTGCTTGTATGGATATTGGAAAGGTTTTTTTTAGCATTTTAATCTTTTTTTTTTTTTATAAAAAATATTATTTTTTATTTTTAGATGGAATAAAAAGTATTTGGTTTTAGATTTTCATTTCATCCCATAAAACGTTATCGCTATTCAATTTCTTGGAATATTTACCAATAAAGTTCCTTAATTAACTTTAAATATCTACGTTAACTAATAACAAAATAATTATTAATCGAATATTGATACTTTATCAAGAATAAAGGTGACGTCAAAACTATGGAATTTTGTAAAAAATGCGGGAATATATTGCTTCCGAAGAAGAAAACTGATGAACTATTTTGTCGGGTTTGCAAAGAGTCCTTTCCAGTCGGTGGAAAGGAAAAGAAAATGCTTGAACAATATAAAAAAGCAACTGCCAGTAAAAGAGAAAAAGAGCATGAAAGAAAGCGAGCTTTGAAAACTGCTGTTGTGATTGCAACCGCCGCTAAAAATAAATCCATGACCGAAGATGATCGAGAAGCCTACGGCGAATTGTTTGAACTAAGTGGAGAATAATAGAACCCATACATTTTGATCGTCTTGACTTTTATTCTAACTTTTTACTATTTTTTTTTCTGAAATTTTTAAATTTTTATCTGAAATTTTAATAATCCTAAAGATCATATTTATAATATAAATTGGAAAATTTACAATGATTTTTTCCAATATAATTCTAATAATAAAGAATATTATGCAATGCGACAAAAAAATATTTATTCTCATAATATTATTTATCATTACTATCCATACTCTCGAAACAAAGAATTGAAAATTAAAAATAAAAACCAAAAAAAAAAAAAATTTAAAAAAAAAAGGAGTATAAACAAAATGGAACTAATAGAATTACCCCCACAAAAAATAGAAGTACATGCTGGCGATTTAGAAGAAGGAATCCCAGAAGGAAGTTATAATTTTCCATATAAAATTATTAATATTGTCTGTTTAGCAAAAATGGAAAGAGATGACCCAGATTCCAAAATAGATTTTGATGAATTGGAAAAAAAAATTACTGTCAAAAGATTAAATCGATTTCCATGTGTTTTATTCAAAATCGATTCAATCTCCGTTATTCTTTTTAAAAATGGAAAACTAATTTTAACAGGAATCAAAAAACGTGAACAAATTGAACCATTACGTGAAAAAATTATCCGACATTTAAAAGATAATGGAAAATTAAAGTTTAATAAATTATCCTGTGAAATTCAAAACTTGGTAGTCATGTCTCAATTACAAAAAATAATCAATTTAGAAATGACTTGTTTAACTTTAACCAATTGTTTATATGAACCAGAACAATTCCCAGCAGCAATAATTAAACCAGCAACGGGTGGAACATTCTTGATCTTTTCTAATAGTAAAATAATTGGATTAGGCATGAAATCAATGGATATGGTTAAAAATTCATTGAAATGTTTAATTTCAGATATATTTGAAAATGATTTATTTATCGATGTTTATAAGTCTTCATCAGAAGATGACGATGATTTATTTTTTTAATTCTTATTTTAAATTAATGATTTCATCAAGCAAATATTTTTTATTTAGTAATACAATTTTCATATAGCAATCATGCCTTCAACAAATAATATTAGAAATAATTTAAATCAAATTTTAAGAACTAAAAAAAAATTAATTAAGAATCTTCAAGAATTGGACCAATATTCAAGAGATCAATTAATTGATATTCATTATTTTGAAAAGTTGAAAACCCATTCTCCTTGGCTTATCTCTGATGATATTCAAGATTATAGTAATAACAAAAGCAATATAACAAAAAATGATATATTTCCAAAGGATATAATCGATAACATCTTAGATCAAATAAAAAACAATCCAAAACAAAAAGATATAATATTAAAAAATATGCTAAAAAGTTTTATGGGAATTGGGGATCCTGATCTAACAGTCCTTATTGAAAATTTTAGACTATTATCTGAAAAAGAATTAGAAAAGGAATTATTAAATTTACATAAAATTTTTTGTGAAGATAATGATTAGTTAAAATAGTAGTGAAAAAAAATGGACTTTAACAATTCGATCAATAAAATTTACAATCTCTATAACCGAGTGAAGAAATTCCCAAAAATTAATCCAGGA
>CAYPTZ010000178.1:0-7026 GCA_964413395.1 uncultured archaeon
ACAACCACTACAGAATTTCGAATCAGAGAATACAGTAGTCCCACACGTTGAACAAATCTGAGATTTCGAGACTTTGGTTGTATTATTTGTTCCTGGTGCTCTTCCTTCTCTTTTGTTTCCACATGAGGGGCAGTAAATATCTTTTGGATTGTATGTAGTGCCACAGCGACGACATTTATCAATTTTTTCACCATACTTTGACAATTTTCCTGCTTCTGGTAACTTAACTGTCGGTTGGACCTTCGCATTCGCATTGTTGGCATTCGATGGTGTTGTTGAATCTGTCGTTGGTGTTATTGCAGCATTTGTTACAGATTGGGCTGTTATTCCTTGCTTTTTTTGCCTTTTACGTGCTGAAAAAGTAGCGATTATAAATATCAATGCTACTATTGCTAAGAATACCAATACAGGCCTTAAATTCCCCCATCTGTCATTATCAGTCAACGTATTTGATTTATCAAAGGATACATCAAAAGTTATAGTTGTTGAATATTCTGATGAACCTGTTGGATCAAAATATACAAAGAAATACCAATCTCCCTCATGATCTATCGTAATTGTAGTTTCTTCCTCAAATAAAGTTGACTCAATTAAAACGGGTTCACTTGAAGAAGTTGCACCGAAATCTAACGCTCCTTCTAATGTATAATCGATACTATATTCAATATCAATAGTAGTGGGATTTTCATTAAACCATACGAAATATATATCCTCAGAAGTATCGGCAGTATAAACATCATCAAACGTAGTTAAAAATGAATGTACTGGAAATACTGGATTTTCATAATATAGCCAATCATTAAAATCATCTACATCACATATGAAAAATTCAATACTATCACTAGCATTATATTGGAATGAGAAACTGGAATCTTCTACGGCATAGAATGATTGGTAATAATATTGATCTTCAGATAATGAAAAGTCATCATTCATATTATCAGACACGGGTACTCTGTTAAACTCTGAAAATGGATGATCTGCTATTGCAAAACTCACTGGTGCTTCGAGTGATTCTATAGAATATGTTATTTGTGACCCTGCAGGCAAATTTTCAGTTTCATACCAATATTCATTAAAATACAATGATTCTGTAGATCTGTAATTTACTACTTCACTACCACTGCCAAAAGGATATGACATACCTGTTATAAGAATTGGTAAAGCAATCAACATTAGTAACAAAAAGAAAATGACGCCTCCTCCTATATAAACTGGTGAATAATACCAGGGTCGATAATGATATCCCCAAAAATGTGGTCTATACCACCAACTACGATAGTAAGGTCTATGATAGTAACTATGACGGTAATGATGGTTATGAGGGCGGTGTGATGTATGATGATATGGTCTAGAGCTAGATGTTGAAGTTCTCCTTGCTCCTGTCCTTCCAAAAGGTCTACTTGATCGAGAAGAGCTTGATCTACTTGATCTAAAAGATCTGCTCATACCTCCTCCCCTAAAACCTCCTCCTCGGAAACCGCCTCCGCCAAAACCGCCGCCTCCACCTCCTCGGAATCCTCCACCTCTTGGCATTTTAATTTTCCGCCTCTTTCGAATTAATGGTTATTTCTTTAAATAAATAATCTCGGAATATCGCAATAACAAGACAAAGAATGGATATTATTGAAAGCGCTAAACCAATTCCATCAATGGATAATGAATCTGCACTTTTATTTAACGCTAAACCAAGGAATATCCACTGAATGATGATCATTATTATAGAAAGCCACGGTAAGACATTTCGAGTAAAATTTCCTGTTTTAATACCTTTTGAATCAGAATAACTGGTATATACTAAAGAAAACACTCCAATTATTCCACATATCAATAAAAGAAAACTACTGATTATAGTTAAAGTCCATAAGAAGCCAGGAAATCCTAGTAATGATGTATAATTGCTTACATTATGAGCTTCAAAAAGATAGTATGTCATTTCTTCACCGGCCATTCCTTTTGGATCTGCAGAATAATATCCTACTGCACCAATTAACGGTAAAATTATCCCGATAATAAGTGCTAGAAATGATAAAGTGCTAGCCAACCAAAATTCTGCATTTTTTGGATTTGACACTGGGATCATTCCAATTTCATCTGGATTAATATCTGGAATATATCCCCAACAGTCTTGAATTGTTGCTACTCCTAATAATTTTTTATTCTCTACTACAGGAACAACATTTACATTCAATTTTTGCATTTTTGCGAAAGCATCTTTTACTGAGGTTTTAAGTGTAACTGGTTCAATTGAATACATTGCACTAGTTACTTTAGTTTTTCCAGGATCTAAACCATCAGCAACAACATTTTGGACTATATCGAAATCAGCAATTACTCCTAATACATCATTTTTTGCTTTATCAAGAATAACTAAATCTGGAACGTTAAGTTCCTTCATTTTTTTTGCTGCATCCACTATTGTCATTTCAGATTCTATTGTTCCATATTCGTCATCAATAACTAAATCACTAATATGGAATTCATTTTTTAGAGAATTCATTTTACTCTAGAAAAGTAATAAAAGACACTGTTTTTAATTGTTTCTCCTTAGTGAATTGGTTTTGATTTTACGTTCATAAGAAAATAAAAATTTCTGGTTTTAGATATCTTATCAAATATAGTTAATATTATTTTATTTTAGTGTGGTAATTATTATAATAGATGCATTTATGACAGATATTTTAAACAAATTTCAAATAGATTTAGAAATCAAGAACAAGATTCTCCAATTAAAGGACATTTTCACTCAGCATAAGGTTATTATTGCATTTTCTGGGGGAATTGATAGTACGCTTTTGGCTTATATTGCTAATTTATATGCTAGTTCATTATTGGCAGTTTTTATTCATGCTCCAAATACTCCATCTCAAGAATTGATTCAAGCTAAGAGTTATAGTAAGTATCTTGAATTTAATTTGCGAATTTTGAAATTAAATACATTGGATCATCCTAATATTGTAAGAAATGATGAGCTTCGATGTTATTATTGTAAGAAATTAATATTAAGCACGTTATTGGAAATAGCTGAAAATGAAAAATATGATTTAGTATGTGATGGGACAAATTATTCTGATATTTCAGAAGAAAGACCTGGATTAAAGGCATTAAAAGAAACTAAGGTTAATTCTCCGTTATTGGATGTAAAATTAACGAAGACAGAAATTATAAAAATTAGTAACATATTAGATCTCCCCTCTAAAAACATTCCTTCTCAAGCTTGTTTAGCATCCAGAATTCCTTTTAACATACCTTTGAATGAAGAATATTTGAAAATAGTAGATGAAAGTGAAAAATATCTCAGAGCAATTCTGGATCTAGGTTCAATTCCTTTGCGAGTGAGACTTCATGTTTTAGCTCCTTCTAATAAATTATTGGCTCGAATCGAATCTAATGAAATTTTAATTAACAAAATATTCCAAAATAGTCAAAAAAAAATAGTTATTGAAGCTCTAAAAAAAAAGGGGTTTTCTTATATAACTTTCGATATTGATGAATTTAGAAGTGGTTCTATGCATGAAATGTTAAATTAATTAAAAAAAAACTCAATACCATTGACTTTGGTGTCCACAAATTACTTAATGTTTTTTAATTTGTCTCATTCAATTGAGTTTGGATTATACCAGTGCAAGTCGTTTAAAATTTGACCATCCAACCAAATCTAATGTGGATTGACCCCAAAGTGAAATAAGTTTTTTATCTAAATACAGTGGAATTTCAACATTTTCCATCATTTTTATAGAAAAAAGACTTTCATCTTTAATTTGGGATTTATCAGTCACAACGACAGTGTTCACTTTTTCTGTGCCACATCAGCCACGATATATTTGTTCAAATATTATTAAGGCAGGAGTCTTCATTTCCTTCGCTTGATTATGAATATAATTTGTTGCATCTTCTGTTACTTTCAAAGATTTTTCACCAAGTAATATATATTTTCAAGATATTTATAGTTATGCATTATTGTTGCACAAACTAAAAAAAAGAAAAAGTATTGTAAAACACAATTAATCTCGCTTTAAATGATGATCCCACAAACCATCCTTCTTGCCTTGTAATTCATAAGTTGCTAAAAGCTCATTGGCATTTGTTTCTTCTTCTATTTGTTCCTTAATGAACCAATTTAATAGTCCAACTGATTCATTATCGTTATCTTTTTGAGCTAAATCCATTAATTCACGGATCTTACTAGAAATAAATTCTTCATGGGAAATTGCTGCTTTAATTGATTCTTCTGTATTATTATAATTTGTGCTAGCAGCATCCAAAGTTCCTAATAATACATGGCCTCCTCTATCAGTAATATATTCCATAAATTTTTCTGCATGTTCGAATTCTTCTTTAGCTTGTTTCTTCATCCATTTGGAATAGTGGTGCATTGATCTTTCTTTTGCCCATCTGGAAATTCCAACATAAATATAAGCGGATTTCAATTCTTCGACTATTTGTTTATTCATCGCATCATTCATAGTTTTACTTATTGGCAATAATATTCACCTTGAATGTATTCTGGAGATATCAAATTAAAAAGTATCAATTAAATATTTTTAGCTAATTCATGAAAATTCTTATAATTTGTAATTTTTTTTCTATAAGGTATTATCTAAATGAAAATTTATCAAAATCAAAGTAGAAAAAAAAAAAAATTAATTTTTAAAAACTTCATCTGCACAAATTAAGGCATTAATTGCGTGAGGAAATCCAGCATATACGGCAATTTGAATTAAAATTTCGCAAATTTCATCTTTTAATATTCCAATTTGAAGTGCTTTTTTAATATGAATTTTCAATTCTTCTTTAGCTGTCCCCATGGCTGCTAACGCTGCAATTATACATTTTTCTCTACTTTTAAGCGATAGCCCAGGTCGTGCCATAACATCGCCATATGCAAATTCTATGACATATTTCGCCAAATCAGGTGCCGTATCTTTTAATGATTTAACTAAACGTTCGGTGGCTGTAGGATCTAATTTATTCATTAGATTTTGGCCTTTTAAAAATCGTTTACTCATAATTTTGATAGAAATAAAGAAAAATATTAAAATATTCACTTTTATCAATTCTTAACAAATCGTTAATTATAGGATTTGATTATTTAGTATACTATCTTGAAGATCAAATAATTTTTCTTCAATGAAATTTTATTTAAGGCTGCATACCTTATCATTATTCAGTGAAATGAAGATATTAGCAATTAATGGAAGTCCCAGAAAAAAAAATACTCGGAATATTTTAGATTATTTTTCAAATATTAAAAGCAAGGGAAATATTGAATATGAAATTTTAGATCTGCAACCCCTAAAACTTCCCTTATGCTTAGGTTGTACTAATTGTATTGAGAATGGATATGAAAAATGTTCACATGTTGAAATTATGGAAAAAATACGTTTAAAGATATCTAGTGCTGATGGTATTATTATAGGGACACCTGTTTATGTTAATAATATCACTGCTTTATTGAAAAATGTTATTGACCATTTTGCATATTTATTCCATAGACCTGAATATTTTGAAAAGAAAGCTATGATTATTGTTTCAACTCAGCAAACTGGGGGAAAAGATGTAAGAAATTATCTAAAAAAAACAATTCAAATTTGGGGCATGGATGTAAATAATTCATATATCATAAAAAAAAGTTCCTATCAAAAGAATCTAAAATATAAGAAAACTATGGACAAGAAATTTCAAAAGGGATATAAAAGGTTAATTTCTGATATAGTAAAAAAAACTCCCTCAAATCCTTCTTTTCATCAACTTCTATCTTTCCAAATTTTCAAAATTCTTGCAGAAATTACAAAGGATGATATTCCAGCAGACTCGAAACATTGGCAAGAAAAAGGATGGTTTGAAAAAGATTATTATATTCCTATAAGAGGAAAATGGTTAAAGAAAAAACTCGCGAAACTGTTAGTAATCCCAATTCGGCGTAGTATTTATCGGAATCAGAAGAATTATTCCCGTTTAAAAGCTAATAAAAAATGATATTAACAATTTAGCATGACATTATTTTTATATATTATTAAATTTTTTAATTTCTAAATCATTTCCCTTAATTTTAAAGCCGTAGGATTCATATTTTGTAGCTTTTGGGAACGCAATTTTCAGCGCTTGCTGTAAATTAAGATTCTTACCACCATGTATTATCTTTTTATTTTCAGAAATTATTTGAATAGCTGAGTTAAAAAGTTTATGTTGAAGTTCCATTGAATATATTTGATAATTTCATGCATAAAAATGCTTATGTTTACCAGAAAATGCCATATTTTATCAAAATTGCTATTAAAAGAACCTGAATTGTAAATTAATTTGGAATATTTCTAAAAAATATATCATTCAATTTAGAATGTTTTCATTTGGTATTTTAGTATCAATTAATCCTCCACTAATCAGACCTGATAAAAAAGTTAAGTAGCGATGGAATGTATTATAGGTATTGAATTTAATAGTTAGATTGTTGGTAGAATGATGGGAAATTTCAATATCTTTTGAAATAAAACTTTGAATTTGAGTTTTATATCGAACGATTTTTTTTTCAGGGTTAGAAGAAAGAATTTTAAAGTTTACAGAAATCCCTTTTGTTGGGAAATTTGATTTATCTAAAATCCCTTCAATCATATCCTTTGGAGAAATATAATTTTGGATGATATTTTTTAGATTTAATAATTTTTTTATTGAGACATTTTCAGTTAATATATTGAATAATTTAATGTTTTTATATATGAAAAGTATTCCTTCTTCAACGAATTCTACATAGAGCATCCCAGATAGTTGCCTATTCATCAAATAATTTATATAGTCTGAAAATTTTTTTACTTTTTCAAAAATTCCTTTAAAATCACTAGTATAATGTACAATTATTCTATCTGCTTCTCCCATTACATTCAATAAATTATCAGAATAAAATACCTTTAATTCTTATGTTTTTTGTTTTTATAACTACATTAAAGTAGTTAAAAAAAAAAATAGTTTAGACTGAGTGTTTTGCATAATTATTAAATTTAATGATTGTGCTTCAAACTCAACTTTCAT
>CAYPTZ010000179.1:0-7006 GCA_964413395.1 uncultured archaeon
AAAAAAATGTCTAATTTAATTTCAAATACTACAACTACTAATGGATTGACAGTTACTTGTCAATAAAATATGAGAAAATATCAAAAAGGAATTAAAATATCAAATAAACAAATGAATTCATTAAATATTAAACGGGAGGTGTTTCATGGAGAATGGAATAATACAATTTTTCCAAAATTTGAATAGGTTATTTCATCACGAGTCCTAAAGAATGAAAAGGAAAACTATACCTTAGAGAAAATCGAAGAATGGTTTTTAACATTAAAAAAACATACAAACTCATAGAAAATTCCCATCATTTAATCCAATATTTCCATTGAATTGCGAAAAATAGTGCCCGAATCCCGATTCAATAAGGATATTTGTTATCTCTATACCATTGTTTTTAGCAACACTCTCTTCACTTAGGATAAAATTTGAAACATCAGCATTAATAAATAATTTATCAATTTCAAATTCAATTATGTCATTTTCATTAAAAATCCATCCATATTTATCGCTTTGCAAAAAACTCAACTTAACATATAAATTATGACTTAGAATCTAGTTTTATGGAACTTTAATCATCAATACCCTCCAAGAAAATGCGAGTGAAAATTGGAGAATAATCATGCAATCAAAAATTTTTATCTGCAGGTTTTGAAAAAAGGAATAAAATCTCGCATAGAAATGATTTTTACTTAAAGAAATTAAAATAATAAAGTGGAAATCAATAAATAAGATAATAGTTTTAATTTACATTTTTAGCAATTCACATGATTAAATTTTTAAAAACATCCTCAACTTTTTCTCCAGTTGCCGCTGAAGTTAAAATTAACAGAATATTATTTTTTTTACAATACTCTTCTGCTTGTTCTTTTGAAATAACTTGATTTTCTTCTAGATCAATATTATTTCTGATTAAAATCATAGGTACTTCTTTCCCTCGAATTTTAATTAATGAACCTATCCAATTATCTAATGTTCAAAGGAAGTCTGAGAAGTACTATCTAAAACAACTAATACGCCTTGTGAACCTTCTGAAATGAATTTTTGCAATTTTAGGATTGTTTGAATTATTACTAATAATACAGTTAATGAAGATATGCAATCAATAAAGTGGGATGAGGTGTTATAAAATTCTTATATGATTTTCGAATAATACTTTTTTAAGATAAATCTATTATTCATTTTTTTTAAAGGATTCATTTCAATAATGCATGAATACGGCTTTTGTTTATTTATAGAAGTAATGATATTTGTAGAAAAGAAGAATTAGATAATCTTCTAAACAAAAATAGAAAAAAATTATTTTTAATAAAATTATTAGATAATTGCTTGGAAAAGAATATAGAAAGATACTAAAATTAATCCTTCAGTTTTTGATATTCCATTTTTTGATAAAAGTTTTAACAAGATTATATTCATAATCATAACAAATAAGATAGCTTCGACGAAAGCTACTAAATTAACAGTAAATGGGGCAAAAATTAACACTACACCCAAAACTAAAGTACTTGTAGTTAAATTCGCACCTATCACATCACCAAAAGCTAAATTAACTTTTTTTTTTTTTACAGCAGTATAACAAAATATAAATTCGGGTAATGATGTTCCTATAGCGATTACCTTTGCACCTAAAACTAGAGGGATTAAATCAAAATATTCTATAATGTTTAAGGCGGAGAAAACTAAATATCTACCTGCTATAATTACGCCTATTCCTGCAATAATTATAACAATTATAAGTTTTTTAGGAATTTTTTTTTTTTTATTTGATTTGTAATCATCAATTTTTTCGCTAGATTGTTGGATAGGGTAATTATTTTCTTTTTTTTCTGTAATATCAGTAGGTCTACAATCATTTTTTATGGAATTAAATGTCTTTTCTGGGCTTATTTCGTTTTTATCTTCACAAGCATAAAATTCAGTGACTTTTTTCTTTTTGCCAATAATGATTAAAGAACTAATGTAGATTGCTATTAATAATATTCCAATTACTGGTCCAGACCAAAATGAATTGTCTTGGAAATGTGATAATAATATTGATAATGGGACTAAGGATGCTAATAATAGTATATCTAATACATCAAATAAAGTCTTATCAGGTAGATTTTCTAAATATCCTAGTACACCAAGAAATCCAAGTATGAGTCCTATATTAAACATATGAGAACCAAAAATATCTCCTATACTAAGTCCAGGTTCCCCATCTAAAATCGCGAAAATTGCCACAACTAATTCCGCAAGTGAACTTATTGCGGATAAAATTATAAATCCAGTTGTAGTTTCACTTAAATTCATAATTTCCATTAATTTTTCGATTGATTGAATTATAAATTGACAGATGAATATCATGAAAACCATTGAAAGAATAAGAATTAAAATAGATAGAACAATATGCATATTTATTAGGTAGACTTTTTAGAATATATAGATTCATATTAAAAATTAATTTTATTGCATTATATTTGACTGCGTTAATTTTTAACACTGTTAGCTGATTTGATCAAAGAGTTAAACTATAAAAAGTTATTTTTGAATATTGTCACACTGTAGAGTGGATAAGGGAAATACTAGGAATTGAACACCAATTGTATTTTAGAATTTTAGTTAAAAAAATTTTTTTTTTTTATTGGATTTATACTATATTGTTTTTTAGAGAGTTTGTTCAAGTCTTATTCCATTATTTCCAACTAAAAAAGAAAATTCGACGTAAGAATGAAAAGGAACAATATACTCTCGAAAAAATCGATAAATGGTTTTTAAAATTAACAAAGGGAGAGACTACATGAAAACTGTTGATTCAATTCAGGATTTAAAAATATCTCACCAGGATGAATAAAAAGGCATTTTATTTAAAAAAAATAAATTTCTTAGTTGTAAGCATTAATTAATTTTAAATTATTTCGTATTTTAATTACTATTTTAAAAAAAAAATGATTTAAGATTGAAGGAATTTAAAGAATATATATGAAGAATTCTTCACAAGATGATTTCAAACGAAAAATCTATGAAAAATTAACAAATTTAGATTATGGTATTGTTGGAAATTGTACTTCTGCGGCGTTAATCTCACGTTTTGGAACAATTGAATGGCTATGTTTACCTGATTTTGACTCATCCTCCATTTTTGCCAAGATTCTTGATGATGAAAAAGGAGGAGAATTTCGAATTGAAGTCCCCTCCGATTATAAGATTACCCAAGACTACATAAAAAATACTAATATCTTGAAAACAGAATATTCAAATGGTAAAGATGCATTTGCAGTGTTAGATTTTATGCCAAGATATAAAGAGGAAGGTACCTATTTTTTACCACCTGATCTCATCCGATTTTTTAAAATTATTTCAGGTAATCCTATTTTTTTTGTAAAGTACGATCCTCGTTTATTGTATGGACAAGATACAACTAAAACAATTATTACCGATGAATATATAAAAAGCTTTACAGTTTCTGAAAAATATGAATCAATCTATTTATATTCAAATTTCAATAGCACAAAAATATTACAAAATCAGCCTATTCAAATGATAACAGATGGATTTTTCTTAATTAGTTATAATCAAAAAATTCTTTCTTTAAATTTGGAAATAATTAACCTATTATACGAACGAACTAAATTATATTGGCTTGATTGGGCAGATAAGACTGTGCGATTTGAATTTTATCAAATGTATCTTCAAAGAAGTGCTTTGATATTAAAAATGCTTAGTTACCAAAAAACAGGGGCAATAATTGCAGCAATCACGACTTCATTACCAGAATCAATTGGTGATGAACGAAACTGGGATTACAGATTTTGTTGGATTCGTGACTCTTCAATGATTATATCTACACTTTTAAAATTAGGGCATTATCAAACTGCTTTACAATTTCTAACCTTCTTAACTGATATTATTCCTTGGAAGAGTAAAAAAATGCAAATTATGTATGGAATTCGAGGTGAAAAAAAATTAGAGGAAAGACTACTTCCTTGGTTGAAAGGCTATGAAAATTCAAAACCTGTTAGGATTGGTAATGCTGCATATCTTCAACTTCAATATGATACTTATGGAGTAGTTATGGAAATTCTCCATAAATATTTCATGAATTTTCATTCTAATTTAGAATTTGTGGAAAATCTATGGACAGTCGCCCGTTCTTTAGTGAAAGCAGTCCAAAAATCTTGGAAAGAGCCTGATCAAGGAATTTGGGAGTTTAGATCAACCAAAAAACATTTTATTTTTTCAAAAATGTTATCATGGGTAGCTATGGATAGAGGAGTCAAGATGGCTAAACTATTTCATAAAAAAACCCTTGAACATATGTGGTCAGAAACTCGAGATGAAATTAAAGCAGATATTTTAGAACATGGATGGAATGAAAAATTGAGGTCGTTTACACAATTTTATGGTAGCGAATCAATGGATGCAACAAATTTACTTCTTGCAGATTATGGGTTAATAGAATATGATGATCCAAAATTTATAGCAACTGTATTAAAAACTAAAGAAAAATTATGTAAAAACGGTTTAATGTATCGTTATAAATCAAAAGATGATTTTGGAATACCTAAATCTTCCTTCACAGTCTGTTCTTTTTGGATGATCAAAGCACTTTATAAAATTGGATATCAAAAAGAAGCAAAAAATATGTTTGATAAATTATTAAGTTATTCTAATCATTTAGGAATTTTTAGTGAAGATATAGATTTTGACACAAAACGTCTCTTAGGCAATTTTCCTCAAGGATATTCACATCTGGCTTTAATAGATACAGCATTAACCTTAAATGAATATAAAATAGAGAAAGACGAAACATTAGTTAAAATTTTGCAGAGATCAAAACCTATAAGATAAAATTTCTCCTTTTTTAATTATTTTTTTAATATCTTCGATATTATTTTCTTTTTAAATTATTTTCGCATGAATATATGAAATTGAAAAATGGATGGATTATGAATGTTAATGTTTTTGATTTTTTTTTTTCTAAAATAAAAAATATAAATCTATAACTAAATAAAGATAAAAAGGGGATTAAAAAAATATCTGACATAAATTGGAGGATTGACAGATTTTACTATTAATTTTTAAATATAAATTATGTATTATATGATTTTCTGTATTAAGCATTACAAAATATTGAATTTGCTCCAGACATATTCAATAAATTTGGGTAAATCCAAAATCTTAAAAACATAAAACTAGATAAAAATTATTAATGTAAAAAAATAAGTTTGGTTGAAAATTCATGGAAATGGTAAAAAATGAAAAAAAAATTGATTACAAGGCTAGAAAAAAACCTTCAATTGTTGATATCAAATTAAGTTGGCATCTACTAAAAAAAAATTTTAAATATTATGGTCGTATTTCATTCTTTTCTTTTATTGGGACATTAATTATAATATTTATTATTTTGATTATCTACCACTTTATGTTATCATCCATTAATGGCGTAGTTAATGGTTGGGTGATAAATTCTTTATATAGAAGTATTCCAATACTAGTTCCCCTCGGATTTCTCCTTTTTTGGGCATTTTATGAATCAGGTTATGGATTAACTTATGATATTATGTCTACAGGTGATGATTTTGCTGAAAGTAAAGGTGGATTCTATTACTTCCAAAATTTTTGGTGGCAAAACATTCTTATTGCTTTTATCACAAATTTTTCTACTTTATTTATAATCTTTCCCATCATTGATTTGAACCGCTTAACAGAATTAGGAGAGGTGGTCTATTTTATAATCATAATTTGTGTGAATTTTATATTCTATTTAGTATTTTTCTTTGTTTTGCCATCATTAACTGCAAAAGGTTCTCTATCAAAAGCATTTGAAGAAAATTTTATGATACTAAGAAAAAATCCAAAACGAATTTTTATTTCAACTTTTCTGCTTTATATTATTTTTGAAGTGCCTATTGGAATCCTTTTAGTGTTTTACTTTACTCTTGTTGGGCTTCAACCTGGAAATATTGATACATTTCCATTCATAATTATCATGATGATAGCTTTTTGTGGATACTTCCTTGCAAATTCGATGCATAACTTAGTTGCAACCCGTATATATAGTTATTATATAGAAGATTTTGGTAAAAAAGACGAGAGTATAAGCATAAAAAATATCTTATAGTAGGTTAATGCTTTAAATTATAGATGTTAATATATTTTCTTAATTTTCTTTAAAAAATCAACATCTAAGGAGTCATGATAAAATAACTTGGTCAAGTTCCAAATCTATCATTACTCTCACAGAAGTGTTTCATAAACTTTAAATCACGTGAATTCTTACTGATTTTCGTGTGCTGTCGTTAATCCTATTGTTCAAAACAAGTATTTATACCTTTTTCCCAATCTCAATGAGCGACAACGAAGAATATGGGCTGGAACTGAAGCTTCAGCGTTCGGATGGGGAGGGATCTCGATTGTGTCGGCATCAACGGGTCTTTCTCGGACAACTGTAAGCAAAGGTGTTCACGAACTTCAAAATATTACTCTTCTCCATCCTGATCGAATTCGCAAAGAAGGGGGTGGTCGTAAAAAGAGTGAAATACTCGATTCTTCATTAAAATCTGATTTACATCATTTAGTGAGTCCGAATACCCGAGGAGATCCTCAATCTTCTTTACGGTGGACTAGTAAGAGTCTTGTAAATTTAACTGAAGCTTTGCAAAACATGGAAAATGAACATAAGATAAGTGTTTATGTAGTTCGACGACTTCTTCTTGAAGAAGGCTATAGTCTTCAGGGCAATAGTAAAATAAAAGAAGGAGGAAATCATCCCGATCGAGATCAACAGTTTCAATATATTGCTAAAGAAACCCAGAATTTCTTTAATGAGCATGAACCTGTTATCTCCATTGATGCAAAGAAAAAGGAGCTTATTGGTGAGTTTAAAAATAGTGGAAGAGAATGGAATCCAAAAGAAACGCCTACACCCGTTAATGTCTATGATTTTCGTCAAAAAAATGGGATTAAAGCGGTACCCTATGGAATTTACGATATTGCTCTGAATAGAGGTTTTGTCAATCTTGGAGTGTCTGCA
>CAYPTZ010000180.1:0-5834 GCA_964413395.1 uncultured archaeon
CGACAACATTCATAAATCTAACAAAAAATGGAGATAAGGTGACAAAAATGTAAAATTTTCTTAACTTAATGATATTGATTCATCCCCTTCGTAAACGAAGGGGACTTCTTTCGATATGAGTTAAAAATTGAAAAAGCAACTTTTATTGGACCTTCATTTGGGGGAGGCATATTAATAAGATTAGCTTCAATAGCCCCAGAACGAATTAACACGGCCATTTTTTTAGTTCCCACAGGATTTGTTCGACCTCCCATGTTCAAAATGATTTTTCAGTTAGGAATTCCCATGATAAGGTATCTTCTCCATCCAATCCGTGAAAATTTAAAGAAAGCTATTCGATCTATTGTTGAAGATAATGATCCCATTATGCTTGAAATGGTAAAATTATGTTTTGATCATGTTAAAATTGAAAGTAATATGCCTCGACCTGTAAAAAAAAGCGAAATCGCCAACTTCAATTCACCAACGATGATTATTACAGCAGAAAACGATATAATATGCCCAGGGAAGGCTATTTTGAAAAAAGCAAAGAAAATAATTCCAAACCTGATTAAATCGGAATGTTATCCGAAAACAGTGCATGCTTTTTATACTGCACCTGGAAAACAAGCATATACAATCGAACAAATTAAAAATTTCTTAATAGAAACTAAGTATATATAATAATAATGAGAAAAATAATGATTATTTGGAGATTAAAACAAAAATAGATGCAAAAAAAATCAATTAGAAGAAAATTGGAAAGAATTTTATTTTTCTGGTTCTTCATCTAATTGGTGTTGGAGAACTGCATAATTATGTCGGATTAATGGATTATTCGGATTTAATTCAAGAGCCCGTTGATATGCCTGTTCTGCCTCTTCCAAATTGCCTTTTTTATGAAATAATTGCCCCCATTGATGCCAAACATCGTAATCTTCAGCATCTTTAGTGATTATATTTTTTTCTGTCAGCTTAATATCCCCCAATATTGTGTTTTGAAATTTATTATTACATTCTTGTCATAGAAATTCTTCATTATAAATATATTGGAGAACGATTTTTATCACAAAACATATTTCTTTATAAAAAAATTTTATTTAGATTTTTACCAAAATAATACTAATATCTCCAAGAAAATGTTAATAAACTATTTACCTAATTCCCTTTAATAACAAGCTAAAATATAATACAATTACGAGTAGATCTTATGCCAATTAATATAAAGGGAACTCACGAGAATAATTTAAAAAATATCACTAAACACACCTTTCAATTCCCCAGAAATGATTGAATTATCAAAATTACGTTATGAAGATCCATTAATTAAAGATCTCATTAAGAGCCAACAAAAAGATGGATCTTGGAATTATAAAATCAATGATCCAAATAATCCAAATCAATATGATTGGGTTCCGTTAAGAACTGCTTTCCCACTTAGAGCACTTGCATCAATGGGTTATAACACAGATCAAAGATCTTTAAAAGCATATCAATGGCTATTATCTCACCAGCTTGAAGACGGAGGTTTCCCTACTGGACAGAGAAAAAAACAATTAGTATTGCCTGCAGGGTATCGAAGAATCCCTCATTCTAAATTTGCCTGCAGAACATATACTATCCTTTCATTAGAATGTTTTGCATCACATCCTGAATACAGATCTATGCCAATTATGAAACGGGGTTTAGATCTGGTCTTATCTAGAGAAACTTTTGATCGATATCCTTTAGGTTTGGAAGTCGCACGGAGAATAGGAGTTCATCCAAAAAGTGGCTTTTTTACATATTATGCAAAACATGATTTGGCAGTGATTCTAAGTTTAGCTTGGAAATTGGGGGCTAATAAATCAAATGAACGAATTAAAAATATAATTAATTTTCTACTTGAGCAAAAAACTTCCTATGGGATTTGGGAATATATGGAGCATCATCATGTTTCACGATGGATAACCTATGATTTACTTTTTTCTCTTAAAAAAATCGATCAAGAAACAGATTGGGTTAGTTTAGAACCTCAAACACCGTTTAGAATGTACAATCATCCCCCAAAACGGTTTTAACTTTACAAATATATTACATTTCTATCATGAATCGCGTATTGAGAAATTCTATGACTTCAAAAATAACTTTTTTAGACTGTTTCATCATGAGATTGTGACCATAGTCAGAATATAATAATAATTTTGCATTTGGAATACCATCTGCAGTAAGTTTCACATCTTGGATATTATATAATACATCATCTTTTCCACTAATAACGAGAGTGGGGGCCAAAATCTCTGATAAATGGTCTTTAAAATTCATTTCTCGATCTCCTTGAATTTCTAATAAAAAATCATTTGGATATTTAATTTTCCCGATAATCCATTTACCCAACATTCGGGTGATAAATTTCATAAAACCACGTTTCATTCCAGGAGGAAAGATAAAATCTAACATAGAAGCAAGGCATTTACCATATTTACCTTGAATAAAGAAAGATTCTGCTATAGCTTCATATTTCACGCCTTGTTCACTCAATTTATAGGCGGTTGAAATAAGCACTAATTTTTTGATAGTATCAGGATGATTCGCAGCTAAATATTGAGCAATTTGACCACCGGTAGATGTACCCATCACAATGACAGAAGATTGGAATTCAGATTGAATAAGGTCAGCATAATCTTTGGCCATTTTCTCAAATAAAAAGCCATCAGGTAAATTGGGTCTTCGTCCCACGTTATAGAAAGTATATTGAGATGGAAAATGATTAGCAATTTTTTTTAATTGATTAAGCTCAAAACCTGAAGGAGGTTCATTTTTAAAGGTGAGGGCATCGATGTTTATAATGATTTCCGATCCTTTACCGAATTTTACATAAGGTTGCCCATTAGAAAAATATCCTGTTTTTATGTTTATGATCTCTTTATTTTTTTTTACAAAAGACATTTTGGTATATTACGTAATTGAAATTTATTAAATGCTTTGTTTTTCCTAATTACTTAATTTGTATTTATTTTTCCATAATATAATTGTGTGAAATATGAAAATGTAACTTCATTATTCTCCCTATATTTATTAAAAAGTTGGAAAAGAGCTTTTTTTAAGGGAATCGAATCTGGATGATCTGGAGCTGGGGTATATGATGATGAAAAAAGGCGACCTTCTAAACCTTTATAATCAAATTTTCTTGAAATATAATAGTGATTGGGATGATTTTCGAAATTCTTTTATTGATATTTTGTATGAGAAATTATCAAGAAATGGATTCAAAATCATAAGAATATGTAGGATATTTGCCATTTTTACTGAGATTAGTTATAATATTCTATATAATTAATAAAATAACAGAGAAGAAGAACTTAAATCACTTCTGTAAATTTTGAAATTCCACCTTTTTTATGTAATATATATATGTATAAAAAAACATAATAATTTATGATTGAATACATTGTTTTCATTCTACAAATTGTGTTGTTCTCAGGAGCATTTCTAATCTCTTATGCACTCTTAAAGAAAAATCGGGAATATCTTGGAAATAAAACTTTAGCATCTACTTTAGCATTAGTGGGGATTTATGCATTCTTTACCTTTATTTATAAAGCATTAAATGATGCAGAACTACTTCAATATGCCATCCGAATAGCACTTATATCTTTAACTTTTGCATTATTTTTATTATTTCTTACAATTCAAATTATAGTTCATTCAACACGTGTAATAAAAATCCATTGGTTGAAAATGGTAGTATTATTTATAATTGGATTATGTATTGCCGTAGCAATGATCATTTCTGAATGGATAAGCGTGGTAGGCGATAATATTGATACTATGGAATATGTAGGTAATATTTTTATTATTTTTGCAATCTATATTGGAACAATATTGATCTATTCAATGTATATTTTATATTTTGAAGGAATAAAGAAAAATGAGGGAGAAACAAAAACCCATATGATTTCTTTTTTTTTGGGGTTAGGATGGATGTTGTTAGGATTAATTATTGAAGGTATTGGAGCAAATATAGAAGGAAATTGTGATTTATTTGATTTGCTTCTATTTCTTTTTCTCTCAATTGGAGTCATTTTTATGTCAAGAGCTTTTTTTAATAAAAAAACTTAATTTTTTTTGATTTATTTTTTAATATTCCATCAATAATTCTTAAAAAGTAATAATTTATTCAATTATTTATTGCCAATTTCGATTAATTAATACAAATTTCGTATTTTAAATCAATTTACTTGTTCTATTTCTTGTGGTTGAGTCCATTTAATGCTCCATTCTCGCATAGCATCGAGTAATGTTTGAAGTTCTTTTCCCATTTCAGTTAATGAATATTGAATTCTAACAGGAGTATCAGGAATAATCTCCCTAATAATGATTCCTATATTTTTTAGATATTTTAACTTAATAGAAAGAGTTTTTGAGCTTACCGGCTTTATTGCTTTTAATATTTCATTGAATCGCATAGGTGTTTTTACTTGTGATAATAAATTAACGATAATAAGATTCCATTTATTACCAATTAAATGAATAGCCCGAGTACATGGACAAGATCCTTGAGAATTTTTCATACTTTTAGTAACCTAATAAGCTTTGAAATAACACCTTATTGAGTGAAACTTACTTTACTCATTGATAGTTGTATTTTATATTGGATAAGTTATTAAATTTACTTAAGTAACTAATTATGATTTTTAAATTAAAAATCCAAAAAAACGAAGAGTAAATGAACAATAATGAGTGAAAAATTAATTGAATTTATTGAAACACGAAGATCCATCCGTAAATTTAAAAATAGCGATATTTCCAATGATGAAATAAAAAAAATATTAAAAACTGCGATGTATGCACCCAGTGCTGGAAATTATCAAAGTTGGGAATTTGTAATATTCACAGATTCGGAAAAAAAAAGAAAGTTTTCTAATATTAGTCCATATGCATATATGATAAAGGATGCACCTGTAGTAATATTGGTGTGTGGTGATACATTGAAATCAAAATTCCAAGAATTTTGGGTTCAAGATTGTTCATCTATTGTTCAAACTTTACTACTTACTATCCATGCTTATGGATATGGTGCAGTATGGACAGGTATATATCCGCGATGGGAAAGGATTAACGCAATACGGCAAGAAATAGACTTACCTACAAATATTGTTCCGTTTGCTTTAATTCCTCTTGGATTATCTGATGAAAAGAAAAAGAAACCAGAAAGATTTCATCCAGAATACATCCACTTTAATGCTTGGTAATTTAAAAGAAAAACATAAGGAAATTTATGCCAAATATTCTTTATATTTTTTAATAGTTGATTGAATGAGAACCTTGCTTTCATGTTTTATGATATATGCACGCGAACCATCAAGAGAATAATCAAGCAGGTTAAAATTAATAAGTTTTTTAATAGCATTATTGGCTTTACTTCGAGATATACCCAAAGTGTTGATGATTTCTTTAACTGTTATTAGATTTGGTGAAATTATAAGTATTTCAAGTAGATCACGAATATTTTTTTTAAGCAACAAAAAACCAATGACTATGTTATTATAAGGAATAGATTTTTTTCCATATATACGAAAAATTCCAATTTCATGCTCAGAGATTAATCCAAACTCATGAAGAAAAGCGAGATGCCATAAAGTTTGCCGTGTTCCCAGAGATAACTTATTTTTTATATAACTAAAATGAACTCCAGGGAATAGTTCTATTAAATCCATTATTTGCTTGCGAGTTTCATTAGCAAGAAGATGAATTGATACATTATCATCAAAAGATACAACTATAAATTTTTTTCCAATGAATTCTGTTAATATTATCTTGACTTCCTCTTCAGTTAAATGGAATTTTTTCCGGAGTTTTGATACTAATATAGA
>CAYPTZ010000180.1:5844-6967 GCA_964413395.1 uncultured archaeon
TTTAGCATCTCCAAAAAGTTCCTGAAAATCATTCGCTATACTTTGAATTTCAATTGAATTAATGCTGAAAATAAACATAGTAAATAAATACCCCTAAGTAAAAATTCTTATTTTTTGAATTTGAATTTTGGGGTTTTAATTAATGCAAAAAAGGAATCAGGATCAAAATTTTCAATATTTTGATCGACAATTTTTATACGTTTTTGAATGAATCGCTGCATAGAATAGTGTTTTTTTTTTGATAAGAAAAATTTATCTTCTAAAACTTTGAAAAGAATCGGATCTTTTAAAGATTTAAAAAAGCTTTTATTAAATTTTTGTGTAAATTTTGATTTGAGAAGATTCCATAACCCATGCACTAAAATACTTGAAATAATTACACTTAAAAATATTAGAAATAAATTCCAAACCAAATTTTCTTCAATAATTATGATATTGATGGTGATCTGAGTGTATAGATATAGGTCATCGAGAGGATGGCTAAGATTATACAATGCACATCGAATAGATTTAGGACCAGCTTCATAAAAGGTCCAAGATTTATTTATTCGAATAAAATTTAATTCTGGGTTTTTAATTTCTTGAAATGCAACAGGGATTTCATCAATAAAAAAGAAAACCACTGTATTATTACAGTTATACAGATCAAAAGTAAAATTAATTTCTTGATTAATTTTAAAATTGGTCTCATTGGTCTCAATTGTATTTTTTAATTGAATAATACAATTATTTGGATTTTCAGATTTTTGAGGAGATAAGGTTGAATTGGATATTGAATAATTATCTCGAGGAAAATGAAAAGTACTACTAATAATGATAAAAATAAAAAAAAGAGTGAAAAGATTGATAAGATCTAAAAATCTATGTTTTTTAATATGACTTTTCTTTTTTTGCATAGATTTTACGTTTTTTTTCATCATTTCATCACTTTTCATTTATTTTTTTAAATTTTTTTTTAATATACAAAATTTTATGAGAATTGTTACTGAAATAAGCCCTAAAGCAATTTGATTATAGCCAAATATTGAAAATTGATTTAATGATTTTTGATCTTCTATCGAAGCATAGCCAATTGCGTAGATAGAATTTAATTTTCCTTCAAAAAGGAAAATAGTTTTTTCAT
>CAYPTZ010000181.1:0-6956 GCA_964413395.1 uncultured archaeon
AAGATATGGCAGGAAATGATAGATTTAATGCCGAAAATCATGCATGCTGGATATCAAGGAAATCTACGACATCAATCTCAAATTAACCCACTCCCAAATCATGAAAAAATTGAACGAGGTTTGATAAAAAATTTATTTGATATCTTACGAAGAAAATGGCTCTTGGAAATAGTATATGCTCTTTCCACTCATGAAATTCTTTTCTTTAATGAAATCAAACGTCATTTGTATGAAATATCTTCAAAAACCCTATCTAAACGCCTTTCTGAAATGAAAAATGAAGGTATTGTTCATCGACATATTGAAGAGGGAACGCAACCAATCCGAGTGAATTACTCTCTAACGGAGTATGGAAGGGGCTTATATTACACAATTATGCCCTTTTTCTTGTTCTTTGTAAAACATCAGATACATCAAAACGATTAAATCGTCTAATTTTCACTAAAAAGGGAAAAACTAGGAAAATTTTTAATATTTATAAATATATTCGGGTAAATTTAAAATAAAATAAGAAATATTTTACTATTGATTTTCTTAATAAACCAGTTCATAAAAGAATTGAAATCATTATGCCAATTATATACAAAACATAAAATCCTCCATAATTATCTAGACCATAATATTCGACTGAGGCATATCTACCTATTGGGAGTAATTTCTGAAGAAATTTCGCTGCTGCTTTATGACCATATTGCCCTTTTTCTGGAGCATCTACACTCACCAACTATTAGCTACATGTAACTAATTAGAAATTTTGAGAAATCATACGAAAATTGATCAATGAAAACTGAATTATTTTAGGAATTTATTTTTACAATAATCATCAACATTGAGAAAAATAATTCAAAATAAGGAGACAAAGATTATTAATTTGTAAAAATAATGATAAAAAAATTAAGAATTAGAATAATATTTCCTTTTAGATATGTTATATCCTTTATTTTCGATACATTTTTAAATAAATTGTTTTTTTTCATGAGATGACAAACTAATCTCTGTTCCTATATTTGTCGCTATCTGAATGGGTCGTAGTAGGGTTAACAGAGATGAGTTTGTCACTACATGTTTTTCTCCGTCGTGGCGAATAGAAGCCACGCCAACAAGAAAACAAGGGTACAAAACATTTTAGCTTAAATCAAATTTTTTGCTTTTTTACTAAAATAGTTTTGTACCCTCATAGTTTTTTTTTTTTTGGTAAAATATTTTAGTATAGCAATATGATTGAGGCGGATGAAAATCGGGAATTAAGTCTTGAGATTGCAGTTTTTCCTTAAGTGGGATTAATATTTTAATTTTAATTGCAAATACTATTTCCTTTCCTCTAAAATAAAAAAAAAAATTCCCCCTTGTCAATTCCAGCCTCTAAATTTTTTGAATTTATTGTGACTTGAGAATTTATTGAGATTTTTTAAAAAATTAAAGAAGAAGCTGAAATAGCAAAACTTTTTATTCCTAAATTGACTTAATTAGATTAATAGTTGCATCACCCAATGATTTGACCATCCAACTATTTGAACATACATTTAAATATTGAAGCCTAATTATGACCCTCTCTACAAAATCTATAATAGAAATTAACCAATCCTTGTTTAGTATCACTCATGCATATGAAAGCCGCTTAATTAAAGAAGAACATCAGAATCCGACGGGTTTAGTCTTATCTGATAGAGCTACGCTTATGGTGATTGGTCTGTATTTCCCCTTAAACTCCCGAAAATTGTCATCAATCATGGATATTAATCCTGGAACGATCTCCGTTTATGTTCAAAGTTTAGTTTCAAAGGGATTAATCGAAAAAAAGCAAGATGAAAACGATCGACGAAATTTGTTACTCTTTCTCACAAAACAAGGTGAAAAACAATACAAAGATACCATTTCAGGAACTGTGTTATATACCAAAGATTTCCTCTCTGTATTAAACGAAGAAGAATCGCAAAATTTTCATTATCTGGTGAATAAAATCTCACAAAGTTTAGGATTTAACTGGATAAACAGGAGAGCAAACATAAATGGCAATTGATTCAGTTGAAGATAACTCAGCATCAACTATCTTAAATCATTGGAAATCTCGCTTTTTCACCATAAGAAGCGGTCAATTAATTTCTTTGATCTCTAGTGAAATTGTCCAATTTTCTCTTGTTTGGTGGTTAACTACTAGCTATAATTCAGCAATTATTTTGTCAATTGCAACTTTAATTGCTTTACTACCAAAAGCATTAATTGGACCTATAGTAGGTGCGTTTTTAGACAGATGGAATCATCGAAAAGTAATGATAATTGCAGATCTTATCGTTGCTTTATCGCTTCTTTTATTATTCATTCTTTTAATCTTTGACACAGTTAAATTATGGCAAATATATCTCGTCATTTTTATTCGAGCTATAGGAGGGAGTTTTCAAATAACCGCGATGCAAGCTTCCATTTCGAGTTTGGTACCACCTGATTATCTCACGAAAATTGCAGGATTCAATCAAATGATAGCAGGATTTGTAATGATTGTCGCCCCCCTTCTTGGAGCATTAGTGCTAAGTCTACTAAAAATAGAATATATCTTCTTAATTGACGTGTTTGGAGCAATTATTGCAATTATTCCTTTGCTTATCTATATTTTCCCCAATAATGATAGAGGAAATATTAAGAAATCCAGTTCAATTCTATTTGAAATCAAAGAAGGCTTTACATTCTTAAATAATTGGAGAGGTGCAAAAGGTATGTTGACAATATCTTCTTGCATTAATTTTATTATGCAACCTGCGTTTCAATTGATCTCCATCTTTGTAATTTATCAATTTAATGGTGGTGAAATCGAATATAGCTGGATCTCAATTGGGATTGCTATGGGTTTTATAGTTGGAAGTATAGTGCTAAGTATTTGGGGTGGATTTAAAAGACGGATGAAAACATCTCTTTCAGCAATAATTGGTGCGGGTATTGCAATTTTCTTAGCTGGAATATCAAAACAAGAATCAATTTGGCAGGGAATCTGTGGAATGTTTTTAGCTGGTTTCATGATGCCTTTATGCATGGGTCCCATCGAATCTTTAGTCCAAAAAGAAATTCATCCTTCCATACAAGGACGAATTTTTTCCATAATGAATAGTATATCTGCCCTAATCTCACCGATTAGCATATTGATTGCAGGATTCGTGTTTGATTTATTTTCGCCCCATTATTGGTATGTGTTTGGTGGAATTTGTACAATTATCATTGGAATAACAGGATTCTTAACTAAATCTATTGTGAATTTGGATAAACCAGAAGCTGGTTATAATATAAAGAAGAAGGAAAAAAATCTTGTGATAACTAAATTACAATAATTGAATTGGAAATTCGATTCCCCTACAGGAATACTTTATCTCTAGTAATTCTAATTTTTGACAAAGTTGGGTTGTATTGTGTAATTATGGGAATTGTTTAATTAATTATTTTTTTTCTATAGTATTTGTTTAATGAGATTGAATAATTTTTTATTTTCAAATTTTCATATCTTCATACAATTATGTGAATTTTTCCACTTTTTTTCTCTATTTTACGGTAAAGTAATAAAAAATGCCACATCTAGCGGAAGCTAAATGATTTTAAATTAAATTAACCCGTTTCCTTTGATTTTTTGCACTATACCTCCCATTAAGGAGTAGCGCCCAAAATTACCTTTTATTCCCGTTCTTTATTCAAAATATTTTTTGCAAATAGCCAGTCGGTAAGTTCATCTCCGACAGGATGTCCACGTTTTTCCCAATGATAATATGCGACCTCCCTAATCTGATCTTCTTTGATTGGTACATCCTTGGGATCAATGTGAGGCACAATTCCAACATCTTCTTCTGGTTCTGAATTCTTATTTAGATCTTCGGGTAGACAATGACAGCATTTATCATATCCGGCAGCCAAAGCATTATATAAAGTGTCAAAAGTCACAATATTACTTAAAGATATTAATTTAACATAATAACAATTGTTTGTATGTACTTCTTTGGTTTTTTTATTTGCTTTGAACATTTCTTTCATTACGAATAATTTAATAATATATTTAAATATTTCTTATGATTTTCAGTAAACAATGAAACGATTTTTGTCGAAAATTTAGATTTATGAGGTCTCGATTCTTCCTTGATATTATAACAATAACAACAACAAGCAGAATGGGTTTGATCCCCCAAAACGCAGAATAATCGGTTCTATATGAAAATTGGGTAGCACACCTAAAAAATCTTGCACTTTTTTGCCTTCGAAAAGCTCATCTATCACAAAAATGGAGAACAAAATATCGGGAGTTTGACCATTGACAAGAATTTCTCCTCCAGGCCTTTTTAAATGTGTCTTTTGATGAAGCATCGGATGAATTGAATCAAATTCGGTAGGAAAATTCTCAAAATCATCAACAACGAAAAATATTTCCAAAACAATACAAAGGAAAATATCAAGGAAAAGAACGCATGGATCTAAATGGAGATCAAGTTAGAAAATATCGATCTACTCTTCCCAAATATTTGATTGGGAATTTAAATCAATCTCCCTTTGAACAACTGGAAGATAAAATTAACCATTACAACTATTTGGAATTATTATTTCCTAATAGGAAGCGAACAACATTGTTTCTCGGTCAAGAATTATCAGTGAAGACTTCCTTGGGATTTAAAGTACGAAACTGTGCACATAGCGGTGCGAATATTTGCATTTAATGAATACAAAGGAAAAAAAATAAACGGTACGGCTTAGGGAAGAAATTAACTGCTTTAAAATGAGAATGTGGACCAGATAACAACTTTTTTAATGAATTACATATATAATGATAAATATGAGAATAAAAATAAAAACGAGAATGAAATTTTTAATAATTTTTCTGGTATTTTCATTAAGCTTCTTAATGGTTTTCATGCCAGAGGCAAAAGCTGCAGAATATAGTGAAGATTATACCTATAATGTTGAAGTGGGGGATGTTTTTATCTTTAGGATGTCGGATGATTCTGGCCCATTATATTATGAGAAATTTGTAATCATCTCTAAAATTCAAGGTTTTTTGGATAATGTTTCAATTCACGCAAGTTATGAGAATTACACATTGGCTTCCCAAAATAAAGAATCTGAATCGAATGTTACTCTCAGTGGTGAGCATATTAGATATTATGAAGATATAAAAACCGACGGAATTTTTGACGAACATGAAGATTGGTATTCCGATACAATTGAAATCATGGGTTCAAATGTGGAATGTTGGGCAACTTCAAATCCTGAAAGTTGGTCACCATGGTTTGACAAATCCACTGGAGTCATACAAAAGCGGATTTATGACCCCAGCGAAGGTGATGGGTATGAATATCTTCTTGTTAATAATGAAGACGTGGATTTAGCAGAATTTGCTGAGGAAGATGCATCATCCCAAGGTTCTGATGGAATGATTACATATGAAGGCACTCTAGTTTTGTCGGATGAAGTTTATGACAATACGCAATTTTTATATCTTAAGGATGCTGGGATAATGTCGGGATTGGGTACCAATGAAGATCCTTATATTATAGAAAATATAAATTTCACTTCAGTTTCGACGGAAGACAATTATGCAATTAATATTGATCATTTTAATAGTGGTAATCTGGTCATCAAAAACTGTTTAATTAATTCTGGTTATAAAAAAAACCCTATTTGTATAAAACAGAGCCAAGAAGTTGATATTATAAATTTAACTATTACCGGTGGCGAGAATGGCATTTACTTTGAAGAAGCATGGTTCTGTATTGTTGAAAATTGTGAAATTATATCTCCCGAATTGTCTGGAATACTATTAAGCAATGGTGGCCAATCTGATTTATATTCCTCTGATATTGAAATAAGAAACAATTTTATTCACGATATTCAAGATACGGGGGAATATCCTTGGATTGGAAGTGGAATAGTTCTTCAAGGAGCGAGAGATTGTGAAATTATAGAGAACAACGTGAAAAATTGTTTAGGGTATGGATACTATCTTGAGAACCTCGATTTCTGCTACGATAATCTTATTAAAGACAATGATTTCTCCGGTAATGAAGAGGGCTGCATTGGTAAAGATTCGGGAAAAGATAATAATACCTATGAAAATAATAGCTGTGACGGATTTAGTATTTCGGGTTTTTCACCCCTTCTTGTCTTAATTGCAATGGGAGGAATCACCACTGCTTTTTTCTTCCAAAGGCAAAAAAAAATAAGAAAAATGAATAATTGAACTAAATTATAATCCGATAGATCCAAATGACCGATAGCTTCCTTTGGGTCTTATTTTTTCCACATTCTAAGTCCATACCATAGCTTATTTAGGTTCCTTGACATCCTTAAAAGAAATAAATGTAGCAGGTAATCAGTTATTCACGTATCGAGTTTTAGCTCCATTGGGTGTAGCCTCATAACTATGAATCTTGATATTTTTAATCAATCTGCGAGTAAACCAACTTCAAATACACTTTGGGAGTGTTTCAACAATCTTTTTGATCTCTTACCCCTCTTTTTCTGTCCGAATTCTGATGTATTGTGTGTGCATGGTGGAATTGCTGTGAATCCGCCAATTTTTACACCTGCCATTGAAATATATGATTTGTCTGTGAAATATCAACATGAAATAGGAGCGGGCGAAGAGATTGATCCAGATATAATACCAGATATGATGAATCTTGACATAATGATGGGATGGGATGGTATTCGAACTGATTTTAACGAGCAATGTGGGACGGTAAGTTCTTTAACTAAGTATGGAGGGTTTGATATAAACGGAAAATATCTTGAATTAGTTATTAACGAAAATGGGAATTCAAAAAAGCTCATACCTGTGTCAATAACAAAACATATTTAAAATTATGATGGAAGAAGGAAGAATGGAACGAATAATGAGTAATAATGAGTAGTATCAAAATTAAAAAAAATCATAATGATCATTTTGTAGAAGAACTAAAAAGCGTTTTCTTTCAGAATTGCCTAGTACATCA
>CAYPTZ010000182.1:0-6935 GCA_964413395.1 uncultured archaeon
ATTATATGGGTACAATATTTGAAAATAAATCTGATATTGAAACTTTTACAGAAGCATTTAGTCACAGCACTAATTGTCCTTGGGGATTTATTCATACAGGGATTGATTATATGTATTATAATAATTCCAAAGTTCTGGCCGCAATTCCAGGTCAAATAACGGAAATTTCTTATCTTGATGCGGAAAATTCAGGAGATTATCACATAGTTCATATGGTTATTCGATATAATCTTACGCTTTGGGTAGATTATGCATTTGAACCATTTTCACCCAATAAAACTGATCAAATCCATCAGAGAAATCTAATTAATGCAAATTTAGGAGATTGGGTGAATGTTGGAGATGAAATAGCTCGCTTTTTGAGAGTTCAAGAATATGCACATATTCATTTTGATGTATTTGAAGGAACTTATTTCGGTCCAGAAGATGAGACTTTTCAATATAATCCCACTAAATATTTTAGCCCAGAAGCATATATAAAAACATTAGATATGATTCAATCCTTCAATCCAACTTGGGAAATCTATTATCCATAATTTTTTTTTTTTATTTATCACTAGATTTATTTTTTGGGTTTTCTAACACGTATTAACATATTGTCAGGAACAGTCACAGTATGTTTTAAATGTGGACAAACTTTGATAATCGCTTCATCGGCATAAGGTTCTTTGATATATTCAAGGATTAATCCAGATGATATAATTAACATTATCCAATTAGAAAGAGTTATATGATTATGTTTTGTTTTGAACAATATATTATTGTGGATCATCCAACTTAATTCTTGAAAACCTTCTTCATTATACCTCCCAATTTCTAAAGCTATTTTTTCACCTTTATCATTTTTGACATGTTTATGATATGGCGGAGAACCGAAGCATGGGTGTAGTATTGAAAATTGAAAATAACCCCCTGGTTTTAAAATTCGGTAAATTTCTTTAAACACTTTGTCAGGATATTGCATATCCATTAAACTCATAAAAGAAATAACAAAATCAAATGAATTATTGGAAAAAGAAAGAGATTGAGCATTTTCAATTTGATACTTTATTTCTAATGGTTCTTGTATTTCTTTTTTACATGCCAATTGAACCATTTTTTTCGAAAAATCGGTAGATATTAAACGATATCCTTTTTTTGTCAAACTTCGAGCAAGCGTTCCTTCTCCCCCTCCAATTTCTAAACCAATTGTATCTTTTTTATATGGAGGTAATGCTTCTATAAATTTTGGTAAATTTAGAAAATCACGATGGACATTTTTTCCTGATGAATTGAATAGATCCCAATCTTCAACAACTAAATCCCAATCATTATTAATTTGATCTTTTGCATTCATTGATTTCTTCATTCAAGTAATATCCATCGAATTAAAATTTTATGAATTTCAAAAAATAGATAACTATCCAAATAATCTTTTGAATATTAAACAAATTTGAAGCGTAATCCAATGTGAAATTTCTCTAGTTTTTAAAGTATCCTTATTCACACCTTTTTTGGTATAAGAGATTTTCCATAGTCCATTTTCTTGTTGACTATCAATGAACCAGTTAATTGCTTTTATAATATCTTTATCATTTGGAGAGATTCCATTTTTCGATATAAAATCTAAGGCAGCAACTAAATTATTCCACCAATAAGGAAAATCAAATTTTATCCAAAAATCAGCATCATGCATAGAAGAATAGTTAGGGCCCTTTAAGAAAAAAGATTGCTTTAATAATTTTACTGCTTTCGAAGTTGCAGGATGATTTCTATATCTAGGATTATGTGCAAATGCACGAATAATGATTCCGGTCCAATTATGGGATGAGGGTTTTGATTTATCTAGAACTTTAAATGTTGGCACATCTTGTTAGGAAAGTTTTGATTGCTCTTGATATGATAAATCTGCGGAAAAAATATAGGATGGTAACCATCCACCATCATCTTGACGATTAGCTAACAACCATTGAAATCCTTTTTCAATCCGAGGATCTTTTTCATATCCTGCTTGATTTAATAGAGAAATGATTGCTCCTGTATAAAACATAGCATATTGATTTCCTAAAAAACCTCGAATATCACCTTCTTCTTTCTGGCAAGAAAAGATATACTCTACTCCATTTTCAATCGCAAGGACTTTCTTGTTCATTTGATATCTTTCACCTAAAAAACGCATTTGTTTCCAAGTTTCGATCAATGAATAATTAACAGTATAATATTTCTTCTGATTTTGATTCGTAGATTTCCAAGAACCTGTTGATTGTTGTTTTTTTATTATTTTTTGTACCACTGGAGAATCCCAGATAGTGTTTATTGGACCAACTTTTTTTTTTAGTAAATCTCTATTTGTAAAATATTTAATACCTACAAATTTAGAACTAAGTAATGGTTCAATAGGATCATAATTTAATTTCTCAATCCAATTATTCAATTTAATGTTAAATTATTGAAATTTTTATATAATAATTCTGTTTTTCAATATCATAAAAAAGTAAAAAACAAAAAATTAGTCTGTTGATTGAGCAAATTTTCGATACATTTTCATACCTAATAAAAAGAAAAGGAATGTTTCTAATGCAATATAAAGAAAAGGGCGAATAATTACCCAACTCCAGAGAGATAAAGCATTCACCATCAAATCTTCAAACAATACTACGACTATTCGAGTTGGTATCCAGCTGACATATGGAATTAATTTTGGAGCAACCAATTCTAGTGGAAAAAAGGCACCACTAAAGGTCATCAATGGAATCAATATTAGCCATACCCCCCCCGCAGATGCCTCTGGTGTTTTAAATATTGCACTAGCAACTAAAGCAAGGGCATTTTGAAAAAAGGAAAGCAATAGAACAGTAAAAATTACACCGATAATTAATGATAGAAAATCGTGATAAAAAGGCTTAAAACCAAATAAACTTAAAATAATAATTCCGATCATAAATTGTAAAAATACAATTACAGTGTTTGAAATTAAATGCCCCATCATCATATCTTTGGGAGCTATACGAGATGATTCTAATCGTTTTAAAAGTCCATCTTTTCTTTCACTGGTAAGTAAAATGACCCCTCCGGATAAACTAGATAATATTCCATACATCAAATAACCAGGAGTTCCCAAAGATAAACTACCTATTTTTCCTCCAATAATCGTTTTATTTTCATACTTCAAATCCAATGCTAAGGGGTTATAATTAACTACACCATCAATCACACCCATAATTGATGAAGATATAATAGTTTTTGATATTTCAGGTGTACTAGTACGGAAATATATTTGTAAAAATTCAGTTGGTTCAGGTCCTGAACCATTTATATATAACTCGAACCCATCTGGAATAATTATGTAGGCATCAATTTCACCACTATCCAATATTTTACTTGCACTTACATTTGATTCTATGATCTGTAATTCAAATAAATCTGTCTCATTTAAAATGGAAAAAAGATGATTTAAATCTTTATTTGGATTATTGGACTCTGAATTGTCCATATCAACCCATCCAATTTGATATAATTGTGAAGATATATTATCATTTCCACCTCCAAAAATAATACCCATTAAGCCATAATAAAAAATAGGCATTAAAATCAAAAACAATAATCCTTTTCGGTCCCTGAATAATGTTTTTAAATTTTTTTTTGCAATATCGAATGATTTTACCATTTTGAATCATTTTTTTTTATTGAATATTCTAAAAAAAAAAAAATTAATCTGTAGATTGAGCAAATTTCTTATACATTTTATTCCCAATGAAGAATAGAATTATACTTTGTATTATTAGATAAATACAGGGTAATAATATAGTCCAACTGAAAAATGAAACCGCGTTTACCATTAAATCTTGAAATAAGACCACCACTATACGCGTTGGTAACCAACTAATATAGGGAAGTAAATTTGGTAACAGAACATCAATGGGGAAATATGCACCACTGAAGGTCATTAATGGGAATAATATAACCCAAACACCACCTCCTGCAGCTTCTGGGGTTTTAAACATTGCACTACATACCAAACCTAAGGCATTTTGGAAAAAAGACATTAATATAACCACAATTAGATTACCGACCAATAACGAAAATATATCAGAATAAGCAGGTTTAAATCCAAAAAGACTCAAATTTATAATTCCAATTAATGTCTGCATTAAAATTATAACAGTATAAGTAATAAAATAACCAAGCATCATATCTTTTGGAGTAATTTTAGAAGATTCAAGACGTTTTAATTGTCCATCTTTTCTTTCACTTGTTAATAGTATAACTCCACCAGTTATACTTGATAAAATACCATACATTATATAACCAGGAGTCCCTTGAGTAATACTGTTTATCTCTTTTCCACCAATATTTTTATTTTCAGAGATAACGTAGATATCAGTAGGATTATAGTTAATGATCCCATTGATAGAACCAACGATTGTTTGAGATATAATAGATCTTGTAATATCTGATGCACTAGCTTTAAAATAAATCAGTATAGGCTGAGTTGCCGGCCCAGTTCCATTTATATATAGCTCAAAGCCTTCAGGAAAGATCACATAAGCATGAAGATCCCCTTCTTCTAATTTTGTGGTAGCAGTATCATTAGTTTCAACACTAAGATCAAAAGCATCAGAGCTATTAATTACTCCATAGAGATAATCAAGATTTCTAGTAGCATTGTTTGATTGAGAATTATCTAAATCAACCCAACCAATTTTATACGTAACAACATCACCATTACCATCTATAGATCCAAAAATGAATCCCATAAGACTATAAAATAATATTGGCATCAAGACTAAAAATAAAAGTGATTTTTTATCTCTAAATATTGATTTTAAATTCTTTTCCGCAATATCTATACATTTTGCCATCATCATCACTCCTAATCCCGTAGACTTTTTCCCGTAAGATTAATAAAGACATTTTCAAGTGAATTAGCTTTCACATTCATATCATAAATAATTAATCCCACTTCAGTTATTTTATTGAAAAGCGAAGGAATCGTCAACAAGCCATCTTGAACAGTAATTCTAAAGAGTTCATCCTCTTCAATATAAGAAATTTCTTTGAGATCAGAGGCTTTTTTTAAATCCTCTATTTTCTCAAGAGCTGTATTTATTGAGTTTTGAAATTTAAGTTCAATTACATCTCCTCCAGAATGTATTCGCTTAAGATCAAAAGGAGAATCTATTGCGATGATTTTACCATGATCTATTATTGCAACATTATCTGAGAGGTAATCTGCTTCATCCATATAATGAGTTGTTAGAAAAATAGTTTTACCGCGTTTTTTCAAATCTAAAATGAATTCCCAAATTAATCGTCGTGTCTGAGGATCAAGCCCTGCGGTTGGTTCATCTAAAAATAAGAGATCAGGATCATTAACCAAACCAATTATTAAATTTAGTCTCCTTTTCATCCCTCCACTTAATTTTCTAGCCATTACATTGGATTTTTCTTCCAATCCAGTGTGCTTAATTAGAAAGCGTGCATATTCTTTTAATTCATGTATAGGTTTTTCATGCATTTTTCCAAAAAAGATTAAATTCTCATAAACAGTAAGATTCTCATAAAAGACTAAGTCTTGGGGACAAATTCCAATATGATTTCTTACTTTCGTTGTTTCTTCGACTATATCATATCCAAATATTTTCACAGTACCTTTAGTAGGCTTAAGTGATGTTGCAGCAATATTAATTGTTGTACTTTTCCCTGCTCCATTTGGACCTAAGAACGAGAAAATCTCACCCTTTTTTACTGTAAATGAAATATCATCCACTGCAAGTACATCACCATCGGGATATCTTTTCTGGAGGTTGATAATATCAATTGCAGGGAATTCGTTATCAGTTTCAATCATTTTTATACACTAAGTATTGAATTTTAATAAATATTCTTTGAATATAATTATGAATTCGGGCTATATAAAAGAATTAGTGGCCAACTTTTTAGTCAATAATATTTTACTCAAGTAAAATGAAATATTTTTAGTAAAGAATATTTTACTAAAGATAGGTAAGCTGAAAAAAATGGACAGTAAAAAAAAAACTGCTCAAAATCCTTCTATAACTGATAAAGATGAAATATTTAAATCACTCAGTCATAGTATTAGGAGAGAAATAATAAAAATATTAGGCGAAAAATCCAAAATCTCGTTTACAGAAATAAAAAAAAATTTAAATTCGGTAGATAGTCCCACTCTTTCTTATCATATCAAAAGTCTTGAATATTTATTAAAAAAATCTAATGAATTATACGAACTTACTGAAATTGGAAGGGCTGCTTTATTATTGATTTGTAAAATTGATCAATCTAAAGGTATTACAAAAAGTAAAAAGATATTTGGCTATGCAAATTATGTTACGATGACATGTTGGATAATTATAATGATTATTATTCCTATTTTAATAGGACATTATCCAAAAGAAGTAATATTATGGCCAGTAATTATTATCATAAATATCATGGGTCAAATTAATTTTTTTATCAATGGTAGATTATGGAAATCCATCTCGAATTATACTATTTTACCTGATAAAAGATAATTAAAGGATTTTTTTTTTAATTTATTCCCAATATTCAAAAAAATACCGAATAATGTGAAAATACATTCCAAATTATTTCCAAAAAAAAAGCAGAAATAATTGATTAATATTTATACTTGTTAAATTTAATAGATGAAAATTGAAGAGAAAAACAGAAATTTTTAGAAATTTTATTCTGTTATTTAGTATCCTATTGAGTTTCACTTTTGCAGAATCTGAGCAAAATTCAACGAGTATAGAAGATAATACTACTACTAATAATTCCAATAATACCCCAAAAACAAGTTCCATTTGGTGGAATAATAGTTATTCTTATCGAAAAGCAATATCTATTGATAATTCTTACAATTATGCCATAAATGATGCATATACATTCACTTTTACAATTAATACTTTTGCTTTAATTTTTCTGCTCATAAT
>CAYPTZ010000183.1:0-6909 GCA_964413395.1 uncultured archaeon
GAAATCAAAGTAAAACCTAGATTATGGTAGAATTACATAATACCAAGCAACAACGTTTGCTTGGCATAAAAAATAAAATTACCTTCGCATTCATATTATTCCTAATTATACCAATAATTTCCATTGCTATTATATCATTAAGTAATATGAATGGATTAGGAAATGATGTAGCAAATATTAGTGGTAATGCAATCGCTAGTGAGCAATATCGTTCTATGGATGAAATTACTAATAGCAAGAGGGATTATATTGATGAGGTATTTACCAAAAAAGGAAATGATGTAAAAAGTTTTGTTCAATATGCTGAAGATTTATTTAATGGAAGAATAAATGTTACCAATATTGATTCAGATTATCATACAAATTCATCTGAAGTAGATAACTATTTTCCAAATAATGACTATGGTGGTGCATGGGTTTCATTAGATACATCAATGTATTATTTTCCTGATGATAGTAATTATTCGTCCCATTATGAAATTGAAGAATTAAGTCCTTCCATCGCTAAGAATGTAAATTTATCACGACATTTTGATGTTATGTTTAAGCAGATGAAATCAACAACTCCTGAATATGCTTGGATATATATGGGATTTGAAGAAGAGGGGATGTTTCGGTGTTTTCCATTTACTGAATGGGAGAACAAAAGTTATGATCCTAGAGTACGTGGATGGTATAATGATTCCAAAAATACAGGTGAATTGATATATACCGAAGCTTATGAAGATTCCAATGATTTGGGATTAATGATATCCGTTGCCGCTCCCGTTTATTATGATAATGGATCTTTAATTGGGGTTATCGCTGTTGATTTAACCATTCCTACTTTACAGGAATCTGTACTTAATACTCAAATTTTAGATAGTGGTTATGCATTTCTTATAGATGAAAATGGAAATTCAATAACTCATCCAGATTTAAATTTAGTGAAAAAGGAAGTAAACATTCCAATTGATAGTAATTCTTTAGAAGGTTCTGGTTTTTCATCCACATTATTCCAAATGGCATCTACTAATTCTGGGAATGCAACTTATAGTAAAAATGGTTCTAATTGGTATGTAATATATAAAACAATTCCATCCACTAATTATAAATTTGCGATAGTTGTCCCAGAAGATGAGATTGTTGCACCTGCCACAACCATTAAGGACAAAATTCTTGCATTGACTTCTCAACAATTAATTACTTTAATTTTAATCCTTGTTGGAGCAATTACTCTTGTAATTATCACAAGCAGCGTTGTCAGTAAAAAAATTATTGATCCGATTACGAATTTGACCAAAATGATGAATTTTATTTCTCAAGGGTCTATTTCAAGAGAAATTCCAATGGAAGCTAAATCAAGCAAAGATGAAATTGAAATTTTAACTGCTTCCTTTCAAAATCTATTAACTATGTTACGTCTTGGCAATACAGATTATTATCGGGGAAATCTTGATTTAGCTGCTAAAAACTATGCTAAAGCGTTTGAAATCTTCAAACTTTCAGATAATTTGAAAGGTATGGGAATTTGTGCAAATAATTTAGGAAATATATATCGTATTCGGGGCGATTTTAAATCTGCTGAAGAATCATATAAGCTTTCAATAGAATTAGCTAAAAAAATTGATGATCAACAACCTTTACCAAAACGTTTATCAAACTTAGCTCAACTTTATGCTGATTCTGATCAAAACGAATTCGCAATTGAATATTTTGAGAAAGCAGTTAATATTTGTAATTCATTAGGTTTCAAAACGGAATTAGCACAAGTATTCAGAAATTTTGGTTTATTTAAAGCAAAAAATAATAATTTAGATGATGGGAAAGCATTGATTCAATTAGCTCTTGAAAGTGATTCTAAAAATAAGGCAAAGTTAGGAATTGCTTATGATCAATTTTATTTGGGTAAAATTGCTGTAATGGAAAATGATGAAAATGCATTGTCTATTTTACAAGATGCCGTGAAATCTTCCGTTAAATTAAATGACACCAGGTTGAAAATGAATCTCTATAAAGAATTAGAACTCCTTTATGAAAGAACTCAAAAGAGACCTCAAGCGCATGATATGAGAATTAACTATGAGAAACTTAAAACGAGTTTGATGCAAAAGAAATTAGTAATATTAACTATAGATGTTTCAGGTTCAATGACAGGAAATAGAATCAGTGCTGCTGTAAATGGAGCGCTGGAAATCTTTGATAATAAAATAAATCCTCAAGATGAAGTAGCAATTATTTTATTTAATTCAATATCGGAAGTAATTTTACCTCCTACTCAAAAGGGAGGAAATGAAGAATATATTCGAAATATTATTCAACGAATCAAGGCAACTCGTTATCAAACTGCTCTATATGATGCTATTGGAGATTCATTTAATTTAATAAACCAAAGAATATCAGATGAACATAAGTGGAATATAATTTTATCTGATGGGATGGACAATCAAAGCCTGAAATTTAACCTTTGGGATAGAAAATATAAAGGATTTCTTAAATTTCTTAATCCTGATAAAAGAATGGGATTAGGAGAATTTATTGAAGAAAATTTAATGACAATGAATCTCATAATAATTGGATTAGGAAAAGAATTAATTCCAATTGAAAATGATTTAAAAATAATTTGTGATAAGTCCATACAAGGGCGGTATATTCCAGTTCATAATTTATACAATACCCGAGAGGCAATAAATAATGCATTCTTAGAAGTTTCTGATTTGTTAGCCCAAATAAATGTGGAGGAATTTATTGATTAATAAAAAAAGGTGAAAAACATGACCAATACAAACTTACAAACTAAAAAACAACTTAATCTTGGAATTAGATCAAAGATTTTATTAATCTTTTCAGTATTTTCATTAATCGCTTTAATTCTAATTAATTCGATTATATTAGGGTATTTTGCAATTACGAATAATACTACAACAAGTGAAAGTGAATCTGCTTTAACCAATCAAATTCAAAATAATTTGGTTCTTAGTGCAAATGAAAATGCCCACACTATTGGAGAAAAGATTCAAAATTCGATAAATTACGTGAATTCAATGGCCTATTTTGCATCTGATATCTTTAACAATCCAGAACATTATGGCAATTATTCTTCCTACAGCGATATTTATAGTGACCATGCTACAGATCCGAATATAGATTTTGAAAAAGATGTGGTAGGATACGGACCTCAATATATTTCCTTTAATTATTCGATGTATCATTTAGCTAATAATACCTATAATAGTGAAGATTATTCTACAGCTAATAGTTCTGTCCAAAATATGATTAACACTTCTGCTAATCTTGATCATATATACAGATATACTTATCAAGCTAATCCTGACTTTGGATGGATTTATATGGGTTTTGAACTTGGAATTTTTCGAGGTTATCCATGGTCCGAGTATGATGAAGATTATGATCCAAGATTAAGGGGTTGGTATAGTGCAGCAAAGTCAAATCCATTTGAAACAATAATTACAGATCCTTATGTTGATGCAAATGGTCTTGGATTGATGATTACTATTGCAAAAGCTGTCTATTATGATGAAAATGGAACTCTTATAGGGGTAATTGCTGCGGATTTAACAATAGATACAATTAAATCAAACATCCTGAATATTAATTTCCTTGAAACAGGGTATGCATTTTTAATAAATCAAGATGGTTTAGTTATCGTTCATGATGATTTAGTTGAACCAGAAGCTGATAAAGATTTTACAACCACACTTAGAGATATTGAAGGTGATATTGAGGAAAATTTATATTCCAATATCACAACTTTGAATAAGGGAATTGGATCTTATGATAAGCAAGTTAACATTTCGGCAACCGAAAAATATTATATTGCTTTTAGTATAATCAATGGTACAAATTTCGTCTTAATCAATGTAGTACCAGAAGCAGAGGCACTATTATCTGTTGCGGAGCTACAAATTGAAGTTGATGCTGCAAATAAAAATGTAAGAACATTTCTTATTGTTATTATAATTCTTGCTGGTATCGTCTCAGTATTATTAGGTGTATTAATTGCGAGTAAAATTACAAAACCTGTAGAAGAGCTAACTAATTCAATTAAAAAATTGACTTCTCAATCAGATATTCGCTCAATGCTAAAATCTGATAGCGAAATTGTTATTGATTCCAAATTAGAGGCACAAGATGATGAAATTGGTGATTTAGCCCGGGCTTTTAAAGGAATGCTGTCCTCAATGAAAGATGAAGAATAATTTTTTTTTTTTAATAATTTGGTGATTATATATGTCATGGAAAAAATTTAAAAGAACAATTAATTTGACCCTCCATACTACTATATATGGAAAATCCCCGTTTTATTTTGCTTCAGTGGGTAATTTGATAAAATCAACAAATCAAGAGATTTTATCATTAAGCTATAATGATCAACTCTCAGCATTTAGTAGTGATGGAAAATTGATTGCTAATTTTCCTTTTTCATCAAAAATATGTTCTTTATTTTTGAAAGATATTTTTGACGATAGAAGACGTTTATTTGTTTCCTTTTCGTTTTCTGGAAACATTCGTGTATTCACTAAGAATGGTGATGTAATTTGGAATGAAAAAATCTCGAGTAGTATAATAGAAGGTATTGTAGGAAATTTAGATTATGATCCTGGTTTAGAAATTATCGCTCTTTTAGATGATCAACAAATAATTGTTTTGAATAATCAAGGACAAATTATTGCAAAATATAAGCATACATCTCAAATTAAATTTATAAATGTCACTCGAATTAATTCTTCCAAGAAAAAGGTTATTATTTTTGTTGATATCGGCAATAATTTTAATATTTTAGACATTGAAGAATCAGTCGAACTTCTTCCTATTAAGATAAATCCCGTTATAGCTTTTACACCTGTAGAATTATATGATTTTTCCTTTATTGCGGTAGTAAACAATCAGAATATCATTCAATTGATGGATAAAAAAGGAAATATTTTTGAAACCTATCAAAGTAAAAATGAGATCCAATTCATTACTTCAGGAAAATTATTAAATTCTCATTGTGATTCAATTATTGCAATCAGTGCAAAAAATTATATTGAAATCATTAATATAGAGGTCAAAAATCCAAAAATGTTTATAAATGAAGAAGAAATTAATAACAATTCTTCCTTAAATAAAAAAATCCATAATAAAACTGCAAAATTAGAGCTAAATACTGAATTATATCATAAAAAACCGAAATACCAAACTTTGGATAAGGATTCATCAAAAATACCCTTAGAAAAAGAATTTATTAACAATCCCGATTTGAATTCAAAATTTCGATGTCCTGAATGTGGAGATTATTTACCTCCCATGCTAGTAAAATTAATTATGAGCAATAAATCCACATATTGTGAGGAATGCGGTAAATTTTTGGAAAGAAAAGATTTTAAATCTTAAATTTCCGATCCTTTTTTTTTTAAAAAAGAATTGAAGAAATAAAAAAAATGCATCGGAAATTTTTTACTTGAAAAAAAAAGCAAATATCCAAAAAATATAGACCAATAATACTATACAATTAGACATTTTTAATCAAGTACTAATCCGACAATACTCGATATAAAAATATTTATTAATTTAGATTTTTATGTTTTTTCATATGATTACAAATCTACTACAAAGCAAAGAAGAATTGGTTAAAATTTCTAAAATTATATATGAAGAAACCCCTTTTTTGCCTCGATTAAGTGTATTCTATAATTATCATCATATTTTAAAACTTCATCAATTTATTCGTGATTTTAAGATAATCAATCGAAATTGTGAGTTCTTTTTACAAGTTGAAAGATAGTAAAATTATTATTGCTTAACAAAATTTAAAATTTGTAAAAAAAATTTATTTTTTCGGTATTTTAGAATTTAATATCATCAAATTCATCATCATCTAATGAGACTTCAAAAGTTCTTTCTTCCTCATCTGCTCCATCATCTTCAAGATCATCAAATGAAGGGCCATTTACTGCCTTTTTAGGTTTTTTCTTTTTTACTTGTAGCCAATTCTTATTGAAATTAAAGATTTTTTGACCTTTGATAATTTCAGAAATAAATTCCGTTTCAATTTCTTCGATATAAGGATTATTTTGGAGTTTTGATATGAATTCAACATGGTCCTTTTCAGTAATATGTACTGAAATGAGATAAATGACTTTTGAATCTTCAGAAAGAGCAATAAATAAGACTTGAGGAAATTCGTTATTAATAAAACTCGCAAAGGACTTTAGAAACATATCGTCAAGACTGGAAATATTTAAGGGCTTTACTTTTACTTTTTGAATCGCAATTTTTTCAATATTGAGGAAATCAGGATTAAATATGATGCTATATCCCAATATCACATTATTCGATTTTAAACGTTGCAATCGGTGATATATAGTGGAAGTTTTCTTATTTAGGGTATCTGCTAGCTTTTTCAAACTTTTCCTCGCATCGTCTTCGAGATATTTGAGAATTTCGATATCTAAATCATCAATTTGTTTCTTAATTTAATTTTCCCCCAAGTAATTTCAGTAAATAATTTGCTTGAATGTTCTTAGTTTTAAGTTGTAGAATATAACCTAAATAAATTTGGAAGTTTTCCAATAAGTTGCGGAATATATAACCTAAATAAATTTGGAAGTTTTCCAATAAGTTGCGGAATATATAACCTAAATAAATTTGGAAGTTTTCCAATAAGTTGTGAGAATTTTTTTTTTTTATTCCAAAATATTATAAAAGTAGCTTAATTGAAATGTTAGATAGGGCAAAATCCAAATCTTAAATATTTCACTCTGCTAAATTCTAAATTTCTACTTCAATTTTGAAGAAATTTTCGATCAGAGGAAAAGAAAAAGAAAAGATTGAAGAGAACAAGCAACAATGAGAAACGTTTGGAAAGAGAAAAATGATTGGAAAAAAAAGGAAAAGGTGCAAATAAATGATTAGAAAAGGATGGGG